>DAOLFO010000211.1:0-5857 GCA_035326305.1 Chitinophagaceae bacterium | reverse complement strand
AAACTTTAAACCTTAAACTTTCTGAACCTCTTGAACCCTCACTCTTATGACGCACAAGCGATATAAATTTTCTGCCAGTACGGTTGACTATTATTTTGCCGGGGGCATCAGTATGCTAAAGAAGATTGCTGATGTAAAGAACACAATATTGATTACAGATGAAAATGTCTATGCTGCGCACACCAAACGGTTTAAAGGCTGGAATACGATAGTATTAAAACCGGGTGAGGAGTATAAGGTACAGGCGACCGTGGACAGTGTAATAGAGCAACTCATTAAAATGGAGGCTGACCGGAAAACGACGCTGGTAGGAGTGGGAGGCGGGGTAATAACTGACCTTACCGGCTATATTGCTTCAATATATATGCGGGGAGTGTCATTTGGATTTATCCCTACTTCACTGCTGGCACTGGTGGATGCTTCTATCGGCGGAAAAAACGGTATTGATGCAGGCGTGTATAAAAATATGGTGGGAGTAATACGGCAGCCAGCATTTATCCTGCACGATATGGTTTTTCTTCACTCACTGCCGCAGGCGGAGTGGGAAAATGGTTTTGCAGAAATAATTAAGCATGCCTGTATTAAAGATGCTGTCATGTTCCGGGCATTGGAAGAAAACTCAATCAAGACTTACCAGGGAAAGCAGAAAGCTGTTTGCCGCCTGGTGGAGCGCAATGCGCTGATAAAAACGAAAGTGGTGCAGAAAGATGAGTTTGAAAAAGGGGAGCGGAGATTGCTCAACTTCGGGCATACGCTGGGCCATGCGCTGGAAAACCAGTATGAGCTTTCGCACGGGCAGGCTATTGCTATTGGCATGACGTATGCTGCGCATATTTCAGAAAAGCTGTGTGGATTTAAGCAGACTGGAAAAGTAGTGGCGTTGCTGGAAAAATACCAGTTGCCCACGTATGCAGCATTTGACAAGCTTAAAGCAATGGAAGTGCTGAAGATGGATAAGAAACGGGAGCGGAAGGAAATGAATTATATTTTACTGGAGAAGATTGGAAAAGGTGTGGTGAAAAGCATACCAATAAAAGAGCTGGAAAAAATCATTCAAGGATTATAGGATGAAAGTAGTAATAAAACCATCCCGTCTGAAAGGCGCTGTGCAGGCGCCCGCTTCCAAAAGCGCTATGCAGCGGGCCTGTGCGGCAGCGCTGCTGGCAAAGGGAACCAGTGTGCTGTACAATCCCGGTCATAGCAATGATGATAAAGCGGCGCTGGATATTATTCAGCGCCTGGGCGCCGTGGTGGAGGAGACAGGTGACGGGGCACTGCGGATAATAAGCAGCGGAGTGGCAGCGGCGGCACCGGCTATGAATTGCGGGGAGTCGGGGCTAAGTATCCGTATGTTCACGCCACTGGCGGCGTTGAGCGAAAAAGAAATAACGATTGAAGGAAGCGGCAGCCTGGTCACCAGGCCAATGGATTTTTTTGATGCCATACTGCCGCAACTTGGTGTAAAAATAAAAAGTAACGATGGCAGGCTGCCCCTGGTGGTACAGGGCCCTTTGCAGCCGGCCGATATCATGGTGGATGGCTCTCTGAGCTCCCAGTTTCTTACCGGTTTGCTGATGGCCTACAGCGCCGCAGGTGCCAGTGGTGTTACCATTACGGTGAATAACCTGAAGAGCAAACCCTATATTGACCTTACGCTGGCTGTCATGCAATCTTTCGGGCTGGCGGTTCCTGTAAATGATAATTATGAACGGTTTATTTTCCCGGCAACTAACAGCGCCGCTGCAGCAGAACCGGGGTTGATACGTTCATATACGGTAGAGGGCGACTGGAGCGGGGGTGCCTTTTTGCTGGTAGCCGGCGCCATAGCCGGGCCCATTCATGTAAGCGGGCTTGATTTGGCTTCCACACAGGCAGACCGTGCCATTGTAGATGCGCTGATGGCGGCTAATGCAGGCATTGCTATGGATGCAAAAGGTACTCAACTGCACCCGGTAGCGATGGATGCTTTTTATTTTGATGCTACGGACTGCCCCGATTTGTTTCCGCCGCTGGTGGCGCTGGCAGCTTATTGCAAGGGGAGAACGACTATCAAAGGCGTCTCACGCCTTGCACATAAGGAAAGCAACCGTGCGCTTACGCTGCAGGATGAATTTGACAAAATGGGCGTGACGATAGCGCTGGAAAATGACCTCATGCACATACAGGGAGGGAAGCAGGTAAAGGGTGCGGATATTCATTCGCATCATGACCACCGGATAGCTATGGCCTGTGCGGTAGCTGCACTGCAGGCAGATGGTGATACAACGATTGAAGAGGCGCAGGCAGTAAGCAAGTCCTATCCTGATTTTTATCATCATCTCCGGCAGTTGCAGGCGACTGTAGAGCAGGAGTTTTTATTTAAAATATGAGGAGCTTACTATTTATCATTTTATCTTTTTGCCATGCTTCGTTGCTGCTGGCGCAGCAACGGCCCAATATTGTGCTCATCTTTATGGATGATATGGCATGGGGGGATGTAAGCTTTAATAATCCTGCGATAAACTATACACCTAACCTGCAGCGGCTGGCAGAAAGCGGCATACAGGCCAGTAATTTTTATGTATCGGAAGCGGTATGCACTGCTTCGCGGGCATCGTTTCTTACCGGCAGCTATACTACCCGCCTTGGGCTGAGCGGGGCGCTGGATCATACGGCAAAGACCGGCCTTCACCCGGATGAAGTAACGATTGCCGATATGCTGAAGCCGGCAGGTTATCATACAGCCATGTATGGCAAGTGGCACCTGGGTTACCAGGCACAGTTTTTACCAACGCGGCAGGGCTTTGATGAGTTTTACGGCATTCCTTACAGCCATGATATGTGGCCGCACCACCCGGAGACAAAAAATTATTACCCGTCATTGCCTTTGTATGAAAACGAAAAAGTGATTGATACTATTTCAGAAGCAAGCTGGCTGACGAAAAAATTTACTGCGAAAGCAACTGCTTTTATCCGCCGGCATAAGGATGCTCCCTTTTTTGTATACCTGGCCCATCCCATGCCGCATGTGCCTTTGTTTGTACCTGCTTCGCAAAACGGCAAAACAGGAAAAGGATTGTATGCCGATGTGATTAATGAAATAGACTGGTCGGTGGGAGAGGTGTGGCGCACTTTACGGGAAGAAGGGTTGGAAGAAAATACCCTGTTGATTGTAACGTCGGATAACGGGCCCTGGCTGTCTTATGGCAATCATGCCGGCAGTACGGCCGGGTTGCGGGAGGGCAAGGGCACTTCGTGGGAAGGTGGTGTGCGGGTACCCTTTGTAGCTTACTGGAAAGGGCATATTGTACCGGGCCGCGTATCAGGTCTGCCCATGATGACGATTGATATATTACCTTCCATTGCCGCAATAACGGGGGTTGCCCTGCCGGCAAATAAAATCGACGGGCAAAATATCTGGCCGGTATTAGCCGGTACCGCTTCTGAAAGTTATCTTGCAGAGCGGCCTTTGTTTTTTTATTATCATCGCAATGACCTTGAATCCATGCGGTGGAAAAACTGGAAATTATATTTTCCCCACAGCTACCGCTCAATGGAAGGCCAGCCGCAGGGCGCCGATGGAAAACCGGGAAAATATAAAATGGTAAAGCTTCAGGCCCCTGAATTGTATGACCTGTCGGCAGACCCGTATGAAAAGAAAAACAAAGCAAGTGAAAACCCGGAGGTGCTGAAAGAAATGATGCGGCTGGCAGATGGCATACGGGAGCAACTGGGTGATGACCTGGCGGGTATAAAAGGAAAAGAAAACCGGCCACCGGGAAAAGTAAATGAATAAAGAGCAGGACTATGAACTCATTCGGCAGAATATTCCGCATACATATTTTCGGTGAATCGCATGGCGAATCAGTGGGGATTGTGATAGATGGCTGTCCTGCAGGGCTACCACTTACCGCTGATGATTTGCTGGCTGACCTGGAGCGGAGGAAAGGGGGTAAGCAAAAAGGCACCACCCCAAGGCAGGATGCCGATTTCCCTTTTTTTAAAAGTGGTGTTTTTAATAATAAAACCACCGGGGCTCCTATTACCATTCTGTTTGAAAATAATAATACCCGCAGTGAAGACTACCAGAAGCAGCGCAGCTTTCCCCGGCCGGGACATGCCGACTGGGTGGCACATCAAAAATTTGGCGGCAATGAAGACTTTCGCGGCGGCGGCCATTTCAGCGCAAGGCTTACCACCGGACTGGTAGCAGCCGGGGCCATTGCAAAAAAGCTAATGACCCATGTGAGCATTGCAGCCGCTGTAACAGAAATAGGAGGAGAGGCTGATACGGAAAAAGGATTGCAGAAGGCAATTGATGCCAAAGATTCGGTGGGGGGCATTGTTACCTGCCGCATTAACGGGCTGCCGGTTGGATTGGGTGAGCCGTTTTTTGATTCTGCAGAATCTCACCTGGCGCATATTTTATTTGCTATACCTGCGGTAAAAGGGGTGGAGTTTGGAGCTGGCTTTGCGGCCGCCCGTATGTTTGGCTCAGAGCATAATGATGCTATTGAGGATATGGAAGGCAAAACAGCTACTAATCATGCCGGCGGGATGGTAGGAGGCATTACAAATGGCAATGAGCTGGTGTTCCGGCTTGCTATCAAGCCTACCGCCTCTACACCCAAAACACAGCACAGCCTGAACTGGGATACGGGTAAGATGGAAGATTTTTCCATTAAAGGGCGGCATGACCTGTGCGTGGCATTGCGGGCGCCTGTCATTGTAGAGGCAGCGGCTGCCATTGCCCTGCTTGATTTGCTGATGCTGGAACAAAAAGTACCCAGGATTGTTTTATAATTATTTACTTTAAAATAAAAGGATGCCTGTCATTTATCATATTACTACTGCAGAAGCCTGGAAAGAAGCCACCGGAAAAGGAGAGTATGAAACGCCGTCATTAAAAGAGGAGGGCTTTATCCATTGCAGCGAAGCACACCAGGTGGATGCTGTGCTGCAGCGCTATTTTTCAGAAAAAGATAACCTGGTAAAACTGGTGATTGATACGGATAAGCTCACCAGCCGGTATGTGCAGGAGTGGTCGCCTTCTGTACAGGATACCTTTCCGCATATTTATGGCCCGATAAATATATCCGCAGTCATTAGCGTGGAGCAAATTTAAATTTATGCATCAGCATATTATTAATGCCTCTTTGCAACTGGTGCCTGTTTCTGCAGAGCGCCATCCTTACGAATGGGTGGATGAAGCAATTGCCGTTATACAGCAATCCGGTATCCGGTATGAAGTAGGCCCCTTTGCCACAGTGCTGGAAGGCACTTATGAGCAGGTGATGGCTGTTATTCATTCTGTCAATGAATACCTGTTGGGAAAAAGCTGCCCGGAGTGGATTTGCAATATACAGGTGCAGATAAGGAGCAATGGCCCTGTAACCGGGTCGGAAAAAACAGCAAAATTCAGGTAAGCACCAGGTGGCTGAAGCCCTGAAAAATACCCTTTTTGTGGTAGTTAAATGCCAGCGGGATTCTGTATTTTGCCACCTGTTTGGATGAGAAACAAGTCTCTGCCACCACCTATTTAACTATGATACATCTGCCACCACCGTACCAGCGCCTGCTAACCTTATCGCTGCTGGTATTTATTTTTTCCTGTAACAATGCAAAGGATCCCGGCGATAAGGATTTGGCGTCCACACCCGAAGAGCTGAACCGGAAAGTATCTGCCGATATACAGGCGCTGCTTCAAAGAGGCGACAGCCTTTCGTTGTACCATGCAGCCCTTGTAGAGAAAGCATACACCCTGCATCAGTATGCCCCGGTATGGAGCCTGTCGCAGCAATGGCAGCCAAGAGGCGATTCCCTGCTTGCATTTATAGCTTCTTCAAAGCGGTACGGCCTTTTTCCTGAAGATTATCAT
>DAOLFO010000003.1:0-31486 GCA_035326305.1 Chitinophagaceae bacterium | reverse complement strand
AGGAAGAAGCATCCGTAGCAATCGTCACAGGCCCGCCTGCTGGATAGGCCTGGCAGGTAAGCAATATCCCTTTGGCCATGTCTGCTTCTGTCAGCACTTCATTGTACGCCATCCATACCTTGCCGGAAAGACAGGTGGCCACACAACTACCGCAGCGCCCTGCACGACAGCTATAGGGCAATGAAATACCCAATGATTCCGCTGCCGATAAAATAGAGTGCGGGTAACCTGCTGCTATCTCGTATGTACTCCCTGCATGATGAATGGTGACCGTGTAGGTGCCGGTATCCGGAGGCAGTGGCCGGAACAGCCTCGGCCGGGAATCAAAGCTTTCCCTGCGGATATTATCAGCCGGCATCCCTGCGCTGATCAGCGATATGCGGATGATTTCCATATACAGTTCCGGCCCGCAGGTATAATGCAGGATACGGTCAAACGGGAATATGGCATACTGCTCCATGATCAGCTCTACTGCCGGCTTGCTGATACGGCTGGTGCGAAAATCAGGGCTGTCACTAAAGAACCATACGATGCGGAAGCGACCGGGATATCGTTGGTGCCACTGTAATAATTGCTGGTAAAAAATAGTGCCGCCCGCTGAGCGGTTGCTGTACACCAGCACCACCTGCTTTTGCGTGGTAGCCAGCAATGTTTTGATCAGCGAAAAGCAGGGCGTGATGCCGCTACCGGCTGCAAAGAAAAAAACCTGGTCATAGCTGCTGCTATCTTCCGGCAGCCGGAAGAATCCGCCAATGCTGCTTACCGTAAGCACATCCCCGGCTTTGGCATGCTGTACCAGTGGCCGGGAAAATTCGCCGTTAGCCACTTCCTTTACTGTTATGGCAGGAAGCTCATGCAGCAGGGGGGCAGAAGAAAAAGAATAGCTGCGCCTTTTTTCAGCAGGGCCTTTACCAAATACCAGCGTAATGAATTGCCCCGCTTCATACTGCAGCCCGGCTCCCTGCAACGGCTCCAGCACAAAACTCCGGCTGTGCGGCGTTTCCTTTACAACTTCAATTATTTTTGCCCTGGTAGTATTTTTATTCATTATTATTTAAAACGGTAAGACTGATTCAGCCTGTTTACTCCCGGTTTGTCATCATTACATGAAATATTAAAACGGTACTGGGGCTATGATTCATTCCGGCCGGTGCAGGAAGATATCATGCGCTCCGTACTATCCGGCAAAGATACGCTGGCGCTGATGCCCACCGGCGGGGGCAAGTCGCTCTGCTACCAGGTACCTGCCATGGCTATGCCCGGCCTTTGCCTTGTGGTATCGCCGCTTATCGCCCTGATGAAAGACCAGGTGGAATCGCTGCGCAAAAAAGGCATCACGGCTTTTGCCATTTATTCCGGTATGAGCCGCAAAGAAGTACTCAATGTGCTGACGATAGCTACGGAAAGCAATTGCAAATTCCTGTATGTATCCCCCGAACGTTTAGAGTCGGCTTTGTTCAAAGAATACCTGCCTGCCCTGCCGGTATCATTGCTGGCGGTGGATGAGGCACACTGTATTTCCCAATGGGGATATGACTTCCGCCCGCCTTACCTGCGCATTGCCGCCCTGCGGGAGGAGCTGCCGCATGTGCCCGTGCTGGCGCTTACCGCATCGGCCACTCCCGGTGTGCAGCAGGATATCTGTGAAAGGCTTTCCCTCAGTGATACCGGCACCTGGAATATTTTCCGCCAGCCTTTCAGCCGGCCCAATCTTTCTTACAGCGCTTTCCTCGCTGACAGTAAAGTGAATAAAATACTGGAGATACTGCAAAAAGTGCCCGGCTCTTCCATCATCTATTGCCGCAGCCGCAAGCGTACACAGGAAATAGCAGCGCTGCTGCAACTGCATGGCATTTCCTGCAGCTTTTACCATGCCGGGCTGGGCCAGGAGCTGCGCAGCAAAAGACAGGAAGACTGGATCAGCAATAAGGTGAGGGTAATAGCGTGCACCAATGCTTTTGGCATGGGCATTGACAAGCCGGATGTGCGCACAGTGATACATGCCGATGTGCCGGAGAGCCTTGAGAATTATTACCAGGAAGCAGGGCGTGCGGGACGTGATGGTAAAAGATCCTATACAGTTTTACTGTTCCAGGATCAGGAGCTGGCTGACTTACGGGAGTCGGCCGAAAAACGTTTCCCTCCCCTGCCTGCGATAAGAGAAGTATACCAGGCCATTGCCAACTACCTGCAGATGCCTCCCGGCAGCGGGCAGGGAGAATACATGGATTTTGATTTCACGGATTTTCTGAAAAAGTTTAAGCTGGATGGCCAGCAAGCGCTGTATACGCTGAAGGTGCTGGAGCAGGATGGATGGATAGCCTTCAATGAGCAGGTCTTCCTGCCGCCCACCGTACAGTTTACCATTACCAAAGAGTACTTGTACCGGTTTGAAAAAGATCACCCTGCACTTGAGCCATTGATCAAGGCATTGCTGCGGGCCTATGAAGGCATCTATGATTATCCTGCCTATGTTTCTGAGCAGGTACTGGCACGCCTGCTGCATGTGCCGGCGGAAGATATAACCAAACAACTGCACACACTGCACCAGGCCGGGGTAATAGACTATGCCCCGCGAAAAGATAAGCCGCAGCTCTACTGGATGCGCAACCGCATACGCACCGAAGAGCTGACCCCTGACCTGGCAGCTATACAGGCACGCAAATTCGCTTATATCAGCCGCGTGGAAGCGATAATACAGTATGCACTCACGGCTGATTGCCGGTCTGTGGTGACGGGGCGCTACTTCGGGGATAAGGAAATGCAGGACTGCGGCATTTGTGATAATTGCCTGCGGAAAAAAAATACCGGTCAGCTTACCCCGGCAGAATTGAAAACGATAACAGAACAGATCACAGCATTGCTGCACATTGAGCCGCTGACCATGCAGCAATTGACAGATAAGCTGGTATTTAAAAAAGAAAAGCTCCGGAAAGCCCTCCGCTTTATGGAAGAGGAAGGAGCAATAGGCAGTGATGAGAAGGGGAGAGTCAGGTTAATGTAGCAGGCAGGGATAGGGTTGAGGTTGAGATTGAAGGCGTGTAAAAAGGTATAAGCTGTTTTCTGCCGGGTTGTCCTGAGGACAGGGTCGTATAGAAACATAATGACAATCGCAATGGCGCAATAAACAATATTAAAAGTATACTGATAAAGTATTGGAAGGGTGTACTCATATTTCTTGTACACTATCTTCCCATATTATAAAAATTTATGTCTGCCCGCCAGTCAAATTTATTGAAACTGACCTCTTTAGTGTTATTAGTAATTGTCTTTTACTGTTTCACTATAAATGTTCTCAATTATTTTACAGTGGGTAGTTTTGCAAGTCCTTTAAGTCCCAGGAGTCTTTTTGAAGAAATCTCCGGGAAATATCTTTATTATTTAATTGGTCTATTATCCTGTTTGCTTGTAATTTTTCTTCTTCATAAACATGGGAAATATTTAATTTCAATAACTGTCAGTGTAGCAGTAATTGCTGTCTCCGCCGCTGTTGATGCTGTGTGACGGCTGTGAAGAGAGGGAAGCACAAACAGCAGGTATAACCGGGAACTGGTGAATATTCCTAATCCCATTCCAGCCACCGTTGGTATTTCGCACAGACCATGTGTAAGTAACAAACACTACCGGCATAGCCAAAACCAGAAAATATATTCACCCCATCATTGGATACAGCACTACCATCCACTTACCAATAGCTTCCTTGCGGTTTTAAAGGAACATTTTTGATACCTGGCATATGCAGCCGCAGCTGCATCAGCAACAGCAGTTCCGCTTTCTCCTTTTATCCATGCAGCCAGCGCATCGTGCAGGGTATAGGCTTCCGGCGCCATCAGGTGGGTAGTCCACAATACAGGCCTTGCCCCTGTTTGTTTCAGATGAGGTGAAAAAAACCGTTTGCTGTAGCAGGCCAGCACCATCACATCACGCTGCAAGGTATCAGCAGGAGAAAACTCTTCTTCCAGCGAAAAGTCCATCAGCCCATCATGGCCCACATAAGCCACCAGGCGGGATGCCCCGCCAAAATAAAGGGTATGATTACCATTTTGTATTGTCACTTCGTTTTTACCTGACGCCATACCCAGGAAATCAATAGTCGTTTGCCGGATATAACGCCCGTCACAGGCATCGGCCAGCAAATAAATATTTGCTTTTGTATGCTTAAAGAGCAGCCGCTCCAATATGGTATCAGAAACCTGTTTGAAAGTTTCCACCAGTTTCCAATCGCTGCTTTTATGCTTAAAAAAATTACTGATGCCATAACCTGCACCCCAATACAGGTTGGTAGCCGGCTGCTGGCCGTTGCCGATACCGGCCGGAACCTTTACTATCCCCTGGTATTGATTGTCGCAAAGCGCTACCAGTATGTGGATGGTGATAGCACTATCATTACGGTATATTTTTTTCTTCGTGATTAGCGGCTTTTCATCTAAGGATAGTGGCTGCTTGGGTTTCGCATGGCAGGCAGTAATAAAGAACAGAATTGTCCATAAGGGCAAATAGCGGTGCATAAGCCTTAGAAGCAGCCTGAATAAGTTTCCATAAATCAGCGCAGGATTTTTTTAGTGCCGGGCATTTATATGCAAGCCGGCATTTTAGATAGTGATAACATTTGGCGCAAATAACCTGAAATTATAGTTAACAGTAAAAAACTTATATTTAAGTAGCGAGCCAATACTTGAATCGAAAAATACTTTTAAGCAAATAAGAAAAATTCTTGGGTACTTCGAAAAAATTTGAAGACAGTTTAGAGACCCCGGTTTTCACAACCACTTTTGTCATAAAAGACAAAAAGGACATTACCTATGTCACCCATGAGATCGAAGATGGTGCCTGGCAATTTTTCAGCAGTGATAGTTTTGATAATTATGAAGATGTTGCAATGGTTGTAGGATTAGCAGAGATAATTAATCTTGATAAGACAATTCTTGACATTGCAGACCTTCCATTAGGTTGTGTTGCAACAAGGCGATCTGCAAGTGATAAATGGGTAACGAAAAGGATGTAGCTAATCAAAGTGCCTGCTAAGTGTCTCTTGCTATACAGGGATGAATATATTCCAGTCAAGTTATCGCTATCAACCGTTGTTCGGAGCGGGCTAGGAAATATGAACTATAGAATGTATCATCAGCACCAGTCGCCTGATACCGCCACCTCTTCCAATGCATCTGTCAGCCCACTACGCCTGTAATGGCTTCCCGTTTTATAAAAGAGGAAACCCTAAGCCGGATAATACAGAAAAATCAGGCTAAAGCGATAATTTTGATTTATGGCTGTTTTCAGGTTAGATAAAACGAAATTCAAAGCACAGACAGCAGCAGAAGCCAGCGATCATCGTGCTTATTACCAGGCGCTCACCTGGCGGGAGCGGCTGAAAATAGCTGCATTTTTAAACAGCCAGGCATTTAACTACCCGCCGGACAAGCCTCCTAAAATGGATAAAACAAAATTCAGGGCCCGTTCAAGAAATAAGTAATGAGCAATATTTTCAATGATGACTTCAGAGATTTTTTACACGCTTTGAATAAAAACGATGTAAGGTATATCCTGGTTGGAGGGTATTCGGTGATACTTCATGGCTATTCCAGAACTACGGGAGACATGGATATCTGGGTAGAACGTACTTCTGAAAATTACGCCAGGATAAAAAAAGCATTTCAGGGTTTTGGGATGCCGGTTTTTGATATGACCCTGGAGAATTTCTTATATCATCCCAATTGGGATGTTTTTACATTTGGTATGCCGCCTGTTGCTATTGATATCATGGTTGAAGTAAAAGGTTTGAAGTTTGACGATTGCTATGCGCAAAGCCAGCTATTTAATGATGAAAACCTGAGCATACGGACTATACACAAGAGCGACCTGATCAGAGCAAAAAAGATTGCCGGCAGGGCAAAAGATTTAGATGATCTTGAAAACCTCAGCTAAAACAAACTCTTCTTCTTCCCGCCCAGCGTACCGAATAAGCCACGTATGATCGTATTGCCCGCAGTGCGTATCCAGCTTTTTACCACAGGATCCTCCAGTACACCTTTTTCTTTTTTAGCTGTAGTGGTTTTTTTAGCCGTTTTTTCTTTTTCTTCCTGCTTTTTCAGTTCTTCACTGCGCTTAGCAGCTTCTTCCAGCTTTTCCGTCAGTATTTCATAAGCGCTCTCGTTGTCCACCACCTGGTTATACTTCGCAGCTATTTTAGAGCCGGTTACCAGCGCATCTATTTCCACTTCGCTCAGAATATCCATGCGGCTGCGGGGTGAGCAGAGCATACAATGCGCCAGCGGCGTAGGTATCCCTTTTTCGTTCAGTATGGTAACGAGTGCCTCACCAATACCCAGTTGAGTAATCAGGTCTTCTGTTTTATAAAATTCCGTCTCCGGATAGTTCTCTGCCGTTTGTTTGATCACTTTGCGGTCAGCAGCCGTAAAGGCCCTCAGCGCATGCTGTATTTTCAATCCCAGTTGGGCCAGCACCGGGGCCGGCACATCCATCGGGTTTTGTGTGCAGAAATAAATACCGATTCCCTTGGAGCGTATCAGTTTGACCACTGTTTCTATTTGCTTGAGCAGCGCATCGCTGGCTTCATTAAAGATCAGGTGCGCTTCATCAATAAACATAACGAGCCTGGGCTTGTCCATATCCCCTTCTTCCGGGCAGGTGGCATACAGCTCTGCCAGCAGTTGCAGCATGAAGGTGGAAAACAGTTTGGGCCGGTCCTGCAGATCCGTTACCCGCACAATGGACACCATACCACGGCCATCATCGCTGATACGCATGAGGTCTTCCACCTCAAAGCTCTTTTCCCCAAAAAAAACATCAGCGCCCTGCTGCTGCAGCTCTATCACCTTGCGGAGGATAGTGCCCGTAGAGGTAGTGGATATTTTTCCATAATCTTTTTCCAGCGCTGCCTTTCCCTCATCGCTTACATATTGCAGCACTTTGATGAAGTCTTTCAGATCGAGCAGCGGCAGCTTGTTATCATCACAATATTTAAAGATCATGGCCACCAGCCCGCCCTGGGTATCATTAAGTCCCAGTATTTTGGAGAGCAGCACCGGGCCAAATTCACTCACGGTAGCCCGCAGCCGCACACCTTTTTCATGGCTCAGGGTGAGCAGGTCAACGGGGTAAGCGGCAGGCGTATATGCCAGGTTCAGCTTTTGGTAGCGCTCCGTTATTTTATCATTCACTGCTCCGGGTGCAGCTATACCACTCAGGTCGCCTTTGATATCCATCAGCAATACAGGAATGCTTGCATCACTAAGGCCTTCGGCCAGCACCTGCAATGTTTTTGTTTTGCCGGTGCCCGTGGCACCCGCTATCAGGCCATGCCGGTTCATGGTTTTAAAAGGGATGCTGATATCCGCTTCGCCGATCACTTCACCATTGAGCATGGCGCTTCCCAGCCGGAAGCTTTCTCCTTTAAACGTGTAGCCTGCTTTTATTTTTTCTGCGAACAATGCTGCGTCTGCCATAGTCATTTATTTGAAAAAGGAAAGATACGGGATAGCTGAATATGTGCCGGTTATTGAAAAAATCTTCTATTTATAGAAACATAAATAGCCCTGCCAATTTAATCTTTTTGGTTAATTTATTATTGTTTATCAATAAAAAATTACCTTTACCCAAACCTGATTCATTATGAGAATAAAATGGCCGAAGTATCTGCTTATTATGCTGGCCGGTATTGCCGGTTTACTATTTGCAACTACAGAGTTCCACTCAGATAAAAGAGCTTCTATCAGTGAGCTTTTTGGCCAGAACCCCTGGATACCTGCCGATGATACCACTTCCTATCTACAAGTACAAAAAATGCAGGACAGCCTGAGGGAGTTGAACGGTTGGAAAAATCTGCGGATCATGGCGCCAGGTAAAAGCTGGAGCACTCCGCTCGGCGGCGTGGCGCACATACAAGAAGATGACCTTACAAAAAAAATAATACCAGATAAAGAGTCCCTGACGGATAAATACTATTTCGTTCTGGATGGCTACTTTCTCCGGCAGGACGATACAGCACTGCAATTTTTTGAGAAAAGAAATTTTTATGTGCCTGCTGAATCCCTGTCAGATAATGATGCTATCCGCTTTGCAATGATACCGGGAAAAGCCGATGAAGCCGGAAAAGTACTGATCCCCGTCAGCCATTCCACTTATCGCTGGCTTCGTATCAGCCTTTTGATAACCGGAATATTACTGGCCGTTTTTTTATTTTACATTATATATATCCGTCCCATCATTGTGCTTCAAAATATTTCAGCAGGGCATGCTTTTGCAAAAGTGAATCACTCTTATTTGTTCTGGGCTGGGTGCAGCCTGATTATTTTAACAGCTATTATGCCAATCCTCTCCTGGATCACTTTCCTGGCAATAAAAAACAAACTCCCTCCTGATATTAACTATGACCTGGCAATATCCTTTTTTAAGTATAAAATTCCGCTAATTATCGGCATAGCATTGCTGGTGCTATCCAATGCTTTTAAAAAAGGTTATAAACTGCAACAAGAGCATGATATGACTATTTAATATGCCAATTATTGTACACCTTGATGTAATGCTGGCCCAGCGAAAAATGTCTCTTACACAACTAAGCGAACAAGTAGGAATTAGCGTTCCAAATCTGAGCATTTTGAAAAGCGGCAGGGCAAAAGCCATCCGCTTTTCCACACTTGAAGAGATTTGCCGCATACTGCAATGCCAGCCGGGAGATATTCTTGAATACTTAAATGAAAATGACTATAAAAAATTAATGGGCTATTAATTCTTTACTCCTATTCCTCAGTAAAAAGGATGGCTACAGATCCTCTTCCCGCTCCAGCATCAGGATAGCACCCTGCGGCACAATGAAATATTTTTCGCCTTCATACATCACTTCAGTGGCACCGCTTACCAGGAAAACGGCAAGGTCGCCTTCCCTTGCCTGCAGGGGCACATACTTCACTTTTTCCTCTTCTGTTTTCCAGGGCTCATCTTCCACCGGCATGGGAATGGCATAGCCCGGCCCTGCCTTTATCACATAGCCCTGCTGCACTTTTTCTTTTTCCTGCACACCGGGCGGCAGGTACAGCCCGCTGGCAGTTTGCTCATTGGGCTTTGTGGGCTTTATCAGCAGCCGGTCGCCTATTACTATCAGCTTCTTCAGCCGGTTGTCAGGGGTTATGTGCATAGCCATAAATCTTTCAGTATTTGCCCTGCAAAGATAAAGGCTGGCTTTGCAACTGGTGGCTGCAGGCTGTCAACTGCTATGGCCAACCCACCATCTCTTAACAAAATATTATCCGCTGATACAAGTATCTGGCAAATGATTTACTTTTATTTGTGGACTTGTAATATGGATTTATAAACTTTACACGCATGGACAACAAGAAACCGAAAATACTATTGTGCGAAGATGATCCCAACCTGGGTACAGTGCTGAAAAACTACCTGGAGCTAAACGACTATGATGTAACCCTGGAGCGGGATGGCCGGCTGGGCCTGGCTGCTTTTCAGCGGGAAAAGTTTGAGCTGTGCCTGCTGGATGTGATGATGCCGAACATGGACGGATTCACGCTTGCCGAAGAAATCAGGGATGTAGACCCTGATATCCCCCTGTTTTTCCTGAGCGCCAAAACGATGAAGGAAGACATCATACAGGGATATAAGCTGGGCGCTGATGATTATATCACCAAGCCGTTTGACAGCGAAGTATTGCTGCTGAAAATAAAAGCGATCCTCAAGCGCAACGAAGAAATTAATAAAGAAAGTGAGAACAAGGAGTTTACCCTTGCCAGCTATCACTTCAATCCCAAGCTGCGCCAGCTTACGCATAATGGCGCTACGCAAACGCTTTCTCCCAAAGAGAATGAGCTGCTGAAGATGCTGGCCGAGCACCTGAATGACCTGCTGCCAAGGGAGCAGGCACTGAAAAAAATCTGGGGCAGTGATACTTATTTTAATGGCCGCAGCATGGATGTATACATTGCCAAGCTGCGTAAATACCTGAAAGACGATCCCAAGATTGAAATCGTGAATATCCACGGCAATGGCTTCCGGCTGGTGGTACAGGATTAACGGCGTAACATTTTTTTATAAAACAGGAAAGCAGCCGGTATGGCTGCTTTCTTATTTTTCCCTGCAGATTTTTTTTTATTTACAGGCCCGTAATGGCTACCATAGCTGGTTTTGCAATCCCGGCCTTTGTTTTCCCAGGTGCTCATAGGCCTTGGCCGTTACTTCACGGCCGCGTGGAGTCCGTTGCAAAAATCCTTCCTGTATCAGGAAGGGCTCATATACTTCCTCAATGGTGCCGGCCTCTTCCCCCACTGCGGTGGCAATAGTGGTAATACCTACCGGGCCGCCTTTAAATTTTTCGATGATGGCCAGCAGTATCCGGTTGTCCATATCATCAAGGCCGTACTCATCCACATTCAGTGCCTTCAGCGCATGCTGGGTGATGCCCAGATCTATCTCACCATCATTCAGCACCTGCGCAAAGTCACGCACCCGGCGCAGCAGCCCGTTGGCAATACGGGGCGTACCGCGGCTCCGCCTGCCTATCTCTGCTACCGCATCATCCGTAATTGTGGTGCCAAGTATACCGGCAGAGCGGCGGATGATCTTATTCAGCGTATCAGCGGTATAGTATTCCAGCCTTGATTTAATAGCGAACCGGGACAGCAGCGGCGCCGTCAGCAACCCGCTGCGGGTAGTGGCGCCGATAAGTGTAAACGGATTGAGATTGATCTGGATGCTGCGGGCATTTGGGCCGGTATCGATCATAATATCAATCCGGTAATCTTCCATCGCTGCATAAAGGTATTCCTCCACCACGGTGCTCAGCCGGTGTATTTCATCAATAAACAGCACATCATTTGCTTCCAGCCCGGTAAGCAGCCCCGCCAGGTCGGCAGGCTTTTCTATCACCGGGCCCGATGTTTCTTTAATGGATACGCCAAGCTCATTTGCCACAATGCGGGAAAGCGTTGTCTTTCCCAGTCCCGGTGGGCCATGAAACAATACATGATCCAGCGCCTCCCCTCTTATTTTTGCGGCTTTGATAAAAATGCGCAGGTTTTCGATGGTTTGCGCCTGCCCGGCAAAATCGCTGATCTGGCCCGGGCGTATGCTGTTTTCAAACTCCCGGTCGCCGGCAGAGAGTGATTGCTTGTCTGTATTCAGGTTGGGATTGCTCATGCACGCCTCACTTTATTTTTTTATCAAAAAAAGCCCGGTAAGAATCAGCAGGGCGCCTGCGATTTTTTCCAAAGTTATCGTTCTTACCGCTACTCCCAATAAACCATAATGATCAATCACCATGGAAGCGAATATTTGCCCGCTTACGGCCAGCGCAAAAGTAAGCGCCACTCCCTGCTTTGGATTGATCCAGGTAATATAGCCTACAAATACTGCCCCCAGCAGCCCGCCCAGCCACAGCCACCACGGAGAGGTGCTGCCCGGCTTCAGTTGCGTAACGGCCTGGTGGTTGATAAGCAGGTTGAGAATAAACAGGCAAAAAAGTCCGATGATAAAGCTCATCATAGCCCCCATCAGCGGGCCGCCTGTTTGCCTGCCCAGCTTTGTATTCAGTATAGCCTGCACCGGCATCAGGGCGCCAATGAGCAGGGTTGCCAGCATCCATACATATTTCATACGTATCTTTTATTAAAATAAACGGGTGTGTTATCAAAAAAACAATTCCCCTCAATTAAGTCTTTGCAGATTCTTTGTATTTTTTCTTAACGCTTATTCTTTTTTAACTGCAAAAAATGAAAAGTTTTCGCAAATGTAGCAGCATTATTCAGCATGAGGGCAGTAATTGTTTTATGGTATACACTTACATAAATTTTTGCCGGCTAATTTTTAATTTTAACCCATGAAAAAATCAGAGTTTTTCTGGGGGCTTGCCGCTTCACTGCTGGTAGTTATCCTGCTTGCCATCTTCGATTTCTGGGGAATAGAAAAATCATTTACAAAAGAGCATACGCAGCAGGAAAAAACAGCCCTGCGCCTGGCTTCTTTCACTCCTGTTATCATCGTTTATTCCCTGGCTGGTATAGTAATGGTTCTTTTTAAAAAATCAAGGATGTTTGCGCTGGGCCTGTTGCTGGCGGCGCTTATCCTGTTTGCACTGGCTTTTTTTCTTTATCCCCCTGAAACCCTGTTAATCTTTTAGCCGGGTCATTTCAATTATGGTATCAATATGGACATTACTTCCTTCCAACAAAGCATTTCTGAACAAAAGCTGCCGCCGGGGCTAAGCATTTACCTGCAATCGCTCTGGCACGATGCCGGCGGCGATTGGGAAAAAGCGCATGAGTTGGTACAGGATATCAATGACAGCACTGCGGCACATATCCATGCCTATCTCCACCGCAAAGAAGGCGACCTGTTCAATGCGAACTACTGGTACCGCCGGGCTGGCAAAAAAAGACCGGCTGTCCCATTGCGGGAAGAATGGGAGCAGCTTGTGAAAGAATTATTATCCTGATTTTTTTCTAACTCATTGATAAAACGCTCATAGTCCTTCATACGTCAAAGCCAGCCACAGCCCCTGCATACTACCCGGCCGGGAATAGCGTTTACTATCCACTAGTTTACGCTCATGATGATAAACCGGCCTGTCCTTTGTTTTACATTGCTTTTCCTCCTGTTTGCTGCCTGCATCCCCGCTGCCGGGCAAATGATTACCGGCGTATGGAAAGGTAAAATCAATAAGCAGAAAGTGGAAGTAAAGATTGTGCAGCAGGGCGACAGCCTTACCGGCACTTCCTATTACTATGAATCAGCCGGCCATTACCGCCGCTATAGCATCAAAGGCTATTATGATGCCCAAACCAATGAAGCCGTATGGTGGGACGATGTACTGCTGGAAAGCAAACAGGGACGCGGCAGCCTGGCCCAGCCCGGCAGGGTACCTTTATTGTCAAGGGCCGATTTCAACTGTCCCGGTGATGGCCGCATGATGCTCGATGGCAGGGCAGGAAGACCGGGAAAAGAAAGACCCAATGGAACAGTAGACCTTGATAAAGCAGAAGAGCCCGGCTTCCCGGATGAATGGGATTACGTAATTGACAACTTCCTGACCGGAACTAACGACCCCGATATCATTGACAGCATCAGCAGCCTGGCCCTGCAGCGGATGCAAGTGCCGGAGCCGCAAAAAGAGATAGTTGACAAGGTGCCCGTAAAGGGCAAAGAAGAAATGGCCGGCCCGCCGGTAAAAGCTCCCGTAAGCATTCAGCCCATAGAAACCATACGGCCGGTAATAGAAAAACCTGTTATAGCTGCGCCGCTTACCATTGAACAAAAATTTACCAGCCGCCAGAAAATATTTACCAAAGAAATACCGCTCACCGGCGACTCGCTGGAGCTGCGCTTTTATGATAATGCGGAAATTGACGGCGACTCTATTTCCCTTTTCCTGAATGATAAATTAATCTTCAGCCATATCCGGCTGCTCGGCACACCGTATACCATCAAGCTGGCGGTAAGTGAACTGCAGGACAGCAATGAGCTGGTAATGGTGGCTGAAAACCTGGGCAGCATTCCGCCCAATACCTCTTATATGGTAGCCATCCTCGGCGATGAGCGCTACGAAGCCCGCCTCGAAAGCACCGAAGGCAGCAGCGCCATGATCCGCCTGGTGAAAAAACGGGAATAACCCGGTAAAGAGGCGGACTATATCCACCGGCAGCTTCCTTATCTTTGCGGCTCAAAAAGCTGCCCAGTCAAGCATGAAACCCAGGGTTCACAATTTTAATGCGGGGCCTTCCATATTGCCCGCTTCCGTATTTGAAGAAGCCAGCCGTGCCGTTATTGATTTTAATAATACAGGGCTGTCTGTCCTCGAAATCGGTCACCGCACCCCCCTCTTTGAATCGGTAATGCAGGAAGCCATCAGCCTGGTAAAAGAAATGATGCAGCTTGATGACAGCCATGAAGTGCTTTTCCTGCACGGCGGCGCTTCCACCCAGTTTATGCAGGTGCCTATGAACCTGCTGAATGAAAATGAAATTGCCGCCTACACGGATACTGATGTATGGGGCACCAAGGCTATCAAAGAAGCAAAGCTCTTTGGCCATGTGGAAACAGTATGCAGCAGCAAAGACAGGAACTATACTTATCTGCCCAAAGATTTCCGGGTGCCGGCTACTGCCAAATACCTGCACATCACCACCAATAATACCATCTACGGCACACAGTGGCAGGATATGGATTTCTTCCACGCCTTTAACGTACCGCTGGTAGCCGATATGAGCAGCGATATACTCAGCCGCCGGATGGATTTCAACCGCTTTGATCTTATCTATGCCGGGGCGCAAAAAAATATAGGCGCTGCCGGTGTCAATATGGTGGTGGTCAATAAAAATATACTGGGTAAAACCGAACGCAGCATCCCCACCATGATGGATTACCGCCAGCATATTGCCAATGGCTCCATGCTGAACACACCACCGGTATTTGCCGTATACATCTGTATGCTTACCCTGCGCTGGCTCAAAGAAAATGGCGGCGTGGAAGCTGCGGAAAAACGCAATGAAGAAAAAGCAGCTTTATTTTACCAAACGCTTGACAGCCTGCCCGTATTTAAAGGCACCGTAGCGAAAGAAGACCGCAGCAGGATGAACGCCGTGTTTGTAATGGATGATGCAGCCGCGGAAAAAGAGTTTCTCGATGTTTGCAAAAAAGAAAACCTTTATGGCGTAAAAGGGCACCGCAGCGTGGGCGGCTTCCGGGTTTCTATGTACAATGCGCTGCCGCTGGAAAGTGTACAACTGCTGACAGAAGTGATGAAGGATTTTGCGAAGCGAAAAGGGTAAGCAGAAAGTAGTGAATAATGAAAAGCGGGTGACTAAGAACTATCAGCTTGTAGCTAATAGCTATTTGCTGAAATATAATAATCAATAAAGCATAACAATGGCTATTATCCAACCTTTTCCTGCTCTGCGCCCCCGCCCGGAGCTGGCGGCTAAAGTGGCTTCCCGCCCCTATGATGTGCTCAACAGCGAAGAAGCAAGAGAAGAGGCAAAAGGCAATCCTTATTCTTTTCTCCATATCACCAAAGCAGAGATAGACCTGCCGGCCGGTACAGACATCCACAGCCAGCAGGTGTACGACCAGGCACGCATCAACCTGGAAAAAACAATTGCCGAAAGCACCCTGCTGCAGGAGTCAAAGCCCTGCTACTATATTTACCAGCTCATCATGAATGGCCGCAGCCAGACCGGCCTGGTGGCTGCATCAGCCGTGGCGGATTATTTTGATGGCGTGATCAAAAAACATGAGTTTACCCGGCCTGAAAAAGAAAAAGACCGGATCGACCACATGAAAACCATCAAAGCGCAAACCGGCAATGTATTTCTGGCTTATAATAATGTACAGGAGATGGACACGCTTGTGAAAAGCTGGAAAGACAGCCACATCCCTGTGTACAATTTCACTGCAGAAGATGGCATACAGCATACCGTGTGGGTGGTGGATGAGGAAGAGGCCATTGCCGGTATTACCCGCATTTTTAAAGAAAAAGTGCCGGCCACCTATATTGCCGACGGGCACCACCGTGCCGCCAGCGCTGCCAAAGTAAGCAAAGAAATGCCGGGCAGTGAGCCTGCGGCATTTTTCCTTACCACTATTTTCCCCGCCAGTGAACTGGCCATACTGGACTATAACCGGGTAGTGAAGGATCTGAACGGGATGGAGGAAGAAGATTTTATCAGCGCCCTGCACGATGACTTTACCGTTGCCCGCAGCGAAACGCCGGTAAAACCCGCTGCCCCTCATGAGTTCGGCATGTATTTGGATAAGCAATGGTACCTGCTCGCCAGCCGGGAAGGTACTTACACTACCGACCCGATTGGCGTGCTGGATGTGACGGTTTTATCCAACAATGTGCTGGACAAGCTGCTGGATATTAAAGATCAGCGTACCGACAAGCGGATTGATTTTGTGGGTGGTATCCGGGGCTTGCAGGAGCTGGAAAAAAGAGTGGACAGTGGTGAAATGAAAGTAGCATTCAGCCTGTATCCTGTATCTATTCAGCAATTGTTTGATATTGCCGACAGTGGAAATGTGATGCCGCCCAAAAGCACCTGGTTTGAACCCAAGCTGCGTGATGGATTGCTGACTCATTTACTATAAAGAATACCAGCAGGTTAGCTTTTAGCAGCCTCTCAAAATATTGTTATTTTGCAACAGGGACCTGCTTTCCGGCGTCTCTTTGCCGTTAATTTGCGCTTATGAAACGATTTATGTTAGTGTTAGCCTGCCTGGCCACCGGCAGCATTGTCTTTGCCCAACCGGGTGATGTGAATACGCAGCACCAGAATGCCAAAGCCTTTATGCGCACCGGCGACTACAACAATGCCATACTGGTGCTCACCCGTGCGCTGGAGCAGGATAAAAATAACCTGGAGATGCAGAAAGATCTCGTGATGAGCTATTACCTCAAGCGGGATTTTGGTAAGGCGCTGGAAGGTGCCAAAACCCTCGTTAACCGGGATGATGCAGATGTGATTGCCTACCAGGTGGCCGGTAATGTATATAAAGCGCTGGAAGAGGTAAAGGAATGTGAGAAGATGTATAAAAAAGCGCTGAAAAAATTTCCCAACAGCGGGCCGCTGTACAGCGAATACGGTGAGTTGCTCTGGGCTTCCAAAGATTTTTCTGCCATTAACCAATGGGAAAAGGGCATACAGGTTGATCCTTCCTATGGCGGCAATTATTACAATGCCGCCCTGTACTACTACCACACCAAAGACAAGGTATGGACTCTCATTTACGGGGAAATATTTGTAAATATGGAAAGCCTGTCTGAACGGGGTGCTGCCATGAAAAAGATATTGCTCAGCAGCTATAAAGAAAAGCTCTTTACAGAGCCCGACCTGATGAAGGGGGAAGAAAAAAATAAAAGCGAATTTGCCAAAGCCTACCTGCAAACGATGAACAAGCAGAGTGACCTGGCCGGCAAAGGGATTTCGGTGGAAACACTCACCATGATCCGTACCCGTTTTCTGCTGGATTGGGATCAGCAATACGCTGCCCGCTTCCCTCACCGCCTGTTTGACTTTCAGCGCCAGTTGCTCAAAGAAGGTATGTTTGACGCCTACAACCAGTGGCTCTTTGGCCCGGTCAATAACCTGGCCGCATACGACAACTGGACACGCACCCATACGGAAGATCATACCCGCTTTACCAATTTTCAGAAGTCACGGATATTTAAAGTGCCGGCCGGCCAGTATTACCAGGTTAATTGATCTTTCAGTTTTCCGGTTGATATCTTGTTTTTTTACAGCTTCGCCACGTTCAATTTCTTTTCCTGTAAAAAATTCAATGTGCCGGGAAGGCATATTTTCAGCCGGTCCCAGGCTTTTTCGCTGTCATGAAACACAATAATAGCTCCCGGCTTAATATGCTTCACCACATTTACCAGGCAGTCCTCACCATTAAGCGCAGTATCAAAGTCAGCGCTCAGCACATCCCACATAATGATTTTCGCCGTATAGTCTTTCAGTAAATGCCGGATACAAGCGGCCTGGTAGCGGGTAATGCGACCATAAGGTGGGCGGAACAAACCGGAGTCTATATACTTCGCTGCTTCCGCCACATCCTGCAGGTATGCTTCGTTCTTTGTTTTCCACCCGTTGAGATGGTGGTGTGTGTGATTGCCCACTGCATGCCCCTCCTCCAGTATGCGGCGGTACACTTCCGGGTAGGCCACTACATTTTTCCCAATGCAAAAAAATGTGGCTTTTGCACCGTGCTCCTTCAGTTGATCAAGTACGAAAGGGGTAACTTCCGGGTGTGGCCCATCATCAAACGTAAGGTATACCGTATTTTGCTTTCCCGGCACCTGCCAGGTATATCCGCCATATATTTTCCTGAGCCACCAGGGAGTTTTAATGAAATATTTTTTCATCTGCTGCAAAGATAAACCAGCCGGAACGAACTGTATTTTATCTTTGCCCTGTTATGAGTAAAAAAGTAAGAGTACGGTTTGCCCCCAGCCCCACAGGTGGCCTGCACCTGGGTGGCGTCAGAACGGTTTTGTACAACTACCTGTTTGCCCGCCGGCATGGCGGAGATTTTATCCTGCGTATAGAAGACACCGACCAGAGCCGTTATGTGCCGGGAGCGGAACAATACATTTTTGACTGCCTGCGCTGGGCAGGCCTGGAGCCGGATGAAAGCCCGGAAAAGCCCGGTGCTTACGGCCCATATCGCCAGAGCGAACGCAAAGCCGCCGGCATGTACCAGCAGTATGCAGCGCAGTTAATAAAAGATGGCCATGCCTACTATGCATTTGACACACCGGAAGAGCTGGAGCAAATGCGCCGGCAATTTAAAACAGAGCAAAACCCCTCCCCGCAATATGACCACACCCTGCGCCTGAAAATGCGCAACTCCCTTTCGCTGCCGGAGCCGGAAGTAAAAGCGCTGCTGGATGCCGGCACCCCCTTTGTCATTCGTATAAAAATAAATCCGGGTGAGCAGGTATCCTTTACCGATATGATACGGGGAGAAGTAAGCTTCGATACGTCGGTGCTGGATGATAAAGTGCTGCTGAAAGCCGATGGCATGCCCACCTATCACCTGGCCGTGGTGGTAGATGACTACCTGATGAAAATATCCCACGCCTTTCGTGGTGAGGAATGGCTGCCCAGCGCCCCGGTGCATATTTTACTCTGGAAATATTTGTTTGGCCTGGACCAGATGCCGCAATGGGCACACCTGCCGCTGATACTGGGGCCCAACGGCAAGCTGAGCAAGCGTGATGGCGCTAAATATGGTTTCCCCGTTTTTGCTATGAGCTGGACCGACCCTAAAACAGGTGAGCTGACAGAGGGTTTCCGTGAAAAAGGGTTTTTGCCCGAAGCATTTATCAACCTGCTGGCCATGCTGGGCTGGAACGATGGTACGGAAAAAGAGATTTTTACAAAAGAAGAATTGATAGCTGCATTTTCGATGGAAAGGGTGCATAGCAGCGGGGCAAAATTTGACTATGAAAAAGCGAAATGGTATAACCAGGAATGGATAAAACTGGCAGCAATCAAAAGCCTGAAGCCAAAAGTGAAAAAAGTTTTAGCAGAAAAAGGGTTGATAATAGCTGATGATGAATTGCTGGAAAAGGTAATCGGGCTGGTAAAGGAGCGGTGTATACTGCTCACTGATTTTTATGAGCAGTCGGCCTTCTTTTTCCGGGCGCCGGAGCAGTATGATATAGCTGCTGTAAAACCAAAATGGAATGAGGCCAAAGCCCTGTTTTTTGCCGAAGTGGCACGCAACTTTGAGCTGGCAACAGTATGGAATGCACAGGAACTTGAAAATAATTTTAAAGAAATAGCTGCGGCTAACCAGTTAAAGCCGGGTGAAGTAATGCTGCCGCTGCGGGTGATGCTGGTGGGCGGAAAATTTGGGCCGGGCGTATTTGAGATTGCAGCGCTGATTGGAAAGGAAGAAACGATTGCCCGTATACAAAAAGCCAGCGCAGCTATTGCTGGCGCCTGAAGCAGCATCTGATAGATAAGAAACAGCAAATAAAACAGTCAGCGAATGGGTTATAAAAAATATGAGCAATATAAGTCTTCAAATAATACCGACTGATTTACTGGAACAATACAGGAAGCAATTTAACCCTTCATTGCTGCAACAGTTTAGCCAGTTGCATGATAGCGAACTGAGCATGGATACATTCAGCTTCTATACATCGGTTTCTGCTGTGTTTTCATCAAAAACAGAAGGTGAGGCCATTGACCTGGATTCATATCTTAAGCACAAAAGGATGGGCGCTCATTTAAGGATACTGCAATTAGTTTGTACCTTTTCCCCATGTTTAACAAACAAATGCCTTACTGGCCGCTCATTTTATTGCTGGCCATTATCAAATTTGTATTGCCCCTCTTCCTGCAGCACCCGCTGTATGAGCTGCACCGGGATGAATACCTCTATTATCAGCAGGGGCAGCACCTGGCATTAGGATATATGGAAAATCCGCCGCTGCTTTCCTGGCTTGGGCATATCTCTTCCTGGTTTGGCGGTTCCCCTTCCTGGATTAAGCTGTGGCCATCCCTGTTTGGTGCAGGCACAGTGGTAATAGCCTGCTTAATAGCCGCAGAACTGGGCGGTAAATTATTTGCCCAGTTCATCGCCGGTATTTCTATCATGACCGGCGCTTTTATGCGCATGCATTATCTTTTTCAGCCAAATGCACCGGATATTTTCTTCTGGACGCTGGCGCTGTATTTTCTTATCCGCTGCATTAATGAGCAGCAGGATAAATGGCTCTATGGATTTTTTATCAGCCTTGCCTTAGGCTGGTGGAGCAAGTATTCTGTTGTATTCGTTGGGGCTGCTATCTGCTTATCACTATTATTATCACAGCACCGCATTTTTTTTACCAAAAAGAAATTTTATGCCGGCGCCACCCTGGCGCTGCTGCTGATACTGCCGAATATCTGGTGGCAGTACAGCCACCGCTGGCCGGTGATACATCATATGCAGGAGCTGCAGGATACACAACTGAAATACCTGAACCCAATTGATTTTATCAAAGAGCAGTTTATGCTGCTGATGCCCGTAGCTTTTATCTGGATAGCCGGGTTGATTGGTCTGCTGCGCAATAAGCAATGGCGGTTCCTTGCATTCACTTACTTCCTGGTGCTGGCCCTGCTGCTGCTGGGCAGCGGAAAAGCCTACTATGCCGTGGGCATCTACCCGATGCTGCTGGCGGCAGGAGCTGTGGTATGGGAAAACATTTCTGCCAAAAAAACCTGGATACGCTATGCCATCAGCATTTTCATCATTGGTTTTACCTGGCTGATTGCCCCGCTGCTGCTCCCCGACAGGCAGCCGGCAGAATTGGGCGCACTGCATCGAAAAATGGGAGTGACACATAAATGGGAAGACCTGAAAGAGCACGACCTGCCGCAAGACTTTGCCGATATGCTGGGATGGAAAGAGCTGGCGCAAAAAGCGGAAGCCGCCTACAACAAACTACCGGCAGAACAGCAGGCAAATACCCTGGTATACTGCCGCAACTACGGACAGGCCGGCGCCTTAAAATACTATGGCAATAAAAAAGAATTTACCAGCAAAGTAATCAGCGATAACGGCTCCTTCCTGCACTGGATACCTGATTCATTCCCGTTTCAGCACCTCCTGTTTGTAGGCAGGCGCCTGCCGGATAAAGACGATGAAGTGTTTCAGCATTTTCAAAAAGTGAGCATTATTGACTCTGTTGTCAATCCGTACTCCCGGCAATTGGGAGATAAGATTATTTTATTTGAACATGTGGACAGCACCGGCCTGCAACTGGCACAAGAGGGCATCCGGGAAATGAAAAACCAGTTCCGCCGCTGATTCTTTATTTTTGACGCTCAAGCAAGGCCTATATGAACAGACCCATACGTGTACTGGTAGCTAAAGTAGGACTGGACGGACATGACCGCGGCGCCAAAGTAATAGCCACCGCCCTGCGGGATGCCGGCATGGAAGTCATCTATACCGGCCTGCGGCAAACACCGGAAATGGTGGTCAGCGCTGCCCTGCAGGAAGATGTGGATGCTATCGGCATCAGCATCCTGTCCGGTGCACACATGACTGTTTTCCCCCGCATTATCGAATTGATGAAGGAAAAAGGAATGAATGACGTGCTGCTTACCGGTGGCGGCATCATCCCTGAAGATGATATGGCGACCCTGCAGCAGGCAGGTGCCGGCAAACTGTTTGCCCCCGGCACTTCCACACAGGATATTGCCGACTATATCCGGCAATGGGTAAAAGAGAACCGCCCTTTTTAAAAGCGGTTTACCCATTTTTCCTGCTATTGGCTCAATCAGGCATTCCGGTTATACCCGCACATTCTATTTTTGCACAAAAAAAATAAATGCCCCACCTTATCAGCAGAAAACATTTTAGGCACATACTGGCCGCTACCATGTTAACCTGCATGGTTATTGCCTGCGGCAATGCCCCGTCCGGGTTTTATACAAATGTCACCACAGGGCTCAGCACTGCATACAGCGGCATTAAATCAGCGCAAACAGAAATGGTAATGAACGGCGAAGTACTGAACCATACGGATATACCTATTGGCGAAAGCTTTCAAATTATCAACCAGGGCGTACAGGGACTTGCAGTAAAAGACGGTAAAGTGCATATCTCCTGCTCACTGCAGATACAGGATGCCAAAGACAGCATTATTTTTTCCTCTCCCGACCTCTTTGAAAGCCAGGGATTTTTTCACAAAGATTCTGCCAGCATGCTGCGCTGTACCATCAACACCGGCCTGCCTATGGAGTGGGAAGAGAAGTATAAAATAAAAGTGATATTCAGCGACCTGAACGGAAAAGGGAAGATTGAAAACACCGTCACCATACGGGCAATAGATATTCCCTGAGGCGGGGAGCTGATTTGTGGTGAGCCATTAGCTATGAGCTATTAGCTGCAAGTTGTCAGGCACTTCGATTCCACGATTGCCGATTGGCTGCTGCATCTTTTTACTTATTTATCTAAATGCCACTTTTTATACCGCAGCAGGGCTTCAATGTAGTAGTAATCAGCATAGGTTAGTGGTACATCAACCTCCGAATGTTGTGGCAAAGAACCGACGCTGTGCTTTAATAAAAATCCACCCAGCTCATTTTTCTTTGTACGGTACTTTGATGAAGACAACGACTGAATCATTTTTACAGCAGCGCCTTCATATTTTCTCTTTTCATCGCCCGTAGTGTACTGGCCCAGCTCCAGCAGGGCTGAGGCCATAATGGAAGCGGAAGATGCATCCCGGTATGTGGTATCTGTCACCGGTGCATTATAATCCCAGTACGGTACCTTATCTTTTGGCAGGTTAGGATGGTTTAATAAAAATTCTGCAATCTTCTTCGCCTGGTCCAGGTAAGATTTCTCTTCTGTAAAACGATACATCATCGTATAGCCGTATAAGCCCCATGCCTGTCCGCGTGCCCAGGCCGACTCATCACTGTATCCCTGGTGAGTCCGCTTTCTTATTACTTTCCCCGTTTGCTGATCATACTCCACTACATGGTAAGAGCTGTTGTCAGGCCTGAACTGGTGCACAATGGTGGCATTGGCATGATCAATCGCTATGGCTTTAAATTTAGGCTCCCGCCATTCATCACTCACCCAGTTCAGCAGCTCCAGGTTCATCATATTGTCAATGATCACGGTAGACCGGTTATCTTTTTCAGATCCCCATGACTGTATTGTACTGCTCACGGCCCTGTACCTTTTTATCAGTGTTTCTGCTGCTGCTGTCACTACTTCCTTATATTCCATTTTGCCTGTAAGGCGGTACGCATTGCCAAAGCTGCAAAAGATCATAAACCCCAGGTCATGATTGCCGGTAAAATATTTTTCCTTCTCCAGTATGTCCAATCGTCTTTCGGCTTCTGCCCGCAGGGCAGTATCTCCCGTATATTCATATAGATACCATAATGTACCCGGAAAAAATCCGCTTGTCCACCATTCGGTATTGCTGGTAATAAGTCCTCCTTTAATAGCATCAAAGCTGCGCGGCATCACAGCACCGGGAGTAATACCGGCAAGGTGCTTATACTGCGCCGCTGCCTTAATAAGATTTTTATCCACCAGCTTTCGCATGGCTTTTTCATGCTTCTGCGCCGCCAGCACCATGCTGAAAAGTATTGCAGCCAGGAAGAAAGTATTTTTTTTCATACCCATGTTTTAATCAGTAACAAGCCTTCAAATCTAATTTTTTATTCTGACAGTTCCCGTTTAACAGAAAAGAATATATGAGCCCAAAGCTTTATTTTTGAAGAAAGAGAAGCCTTATGTACACAACCCTTCTTGTTACTGCTGAAAACGGCATTTGCATCATTACTATCAACCGCCCTGAAAAGCTGAATGCGCTTAATAAAACAGTAATAGAAGAGCTGGGCCGGGCTATAGATGAAGTAATAGACAATGAATCGGTACGTTCTGTTATTATCACAGGCAGCGGGGCAAAGGCTTTTGTAGCCGGGGCGGATATCAGTGAGTTTACCACGCTGGATGCACAAGGGGGAAAGTCACTGGCGCAAAAAGGACAGGATCTTGTTTTTAGCAAAATAGAAAACAGCCCCAAGCCGGTTATTGCCGCAGTCAACGGGTTTGCCTTAGGCGGCGGATGTGAGCTGGCGATGGCCTGCCACTTCCGTATTGCCTCCGAACAGGCTAAATTCGGGCAGCCGGAAGTAAACCTTGGCTTAATCCCCGGCTACGGTGGTACACAACGACTGGTGCAACTGATAGGTAAAGGCCGTGCCATCGAACTGCTGATTACCGGGAACATGATTGATGCCCCCACAGCACTGCAATACGGATTAGTGAACCAGGTGGTACCTGCAGATGAACTGCTGAAAAAAGCTACGGATATACTCACGCTTGTAAACAGCAAGGCGCCACTGGCTGTAAGCGCCTGCCTGAAAGCCGCTAATGCCGTACTGGACGAAAAACAGGATGGCTATAAGCTGGAAGTGGAGCTCTTTGGCCAGTTGTTTGACACTGCAGATGCAAAAGAAGGTGCTGCTGCATTCCTTGAAAAAAGAAAAGCAAATTTTACTGGCAAATAATAAAGTATTGCTGAATGAAATTTATAGTGCAGCCTCATTGATTTTATGATGAGGTTCGGCCTGTAGTTTCACCTTAATATTTTATACGCATCGTATCCTCCGCCCGGAATGGCAGCCGGTACCCTCCTGTATCTAATTCGGTGTCAGGAAAAGCCGTTTTCAGTTGCTGCCAGCCCGCACTGTCAATCTTTGCCTGGTAAAGAAAAATATTCTTCAAGGATTTTATCTCTTTTAAATGTAAGAGCCCTGCAGCAGAAACCCGTGTGCCTGACAGGTTAAGAAATTGTAATCGCTGCAGCGGATCCAGGCTGGCAATAACGGTATCATTCATATTAGTGTTGCGCAAATGGAGCCGGGTAATATTCGTCAGCTTAGATAAAATTTCCCATGACTGATCAGACAGCGATATATCTTCCAGCTTCAGCCATACTATTTGCGGAGCCAGTTGCTCCAGCTTTTTTACCAGGCTGTCCGTACTTTCCATAGCCGCCACAAAGTTTACCGACAGGTAGTTACTGTTTTTTGCAACCGGTATTACCGTCACGCCCATATCGGTCAGTTCCCTGATCACCGCAGTATCAGCCGCTTTTACTTCCTCTTCAGGTATATCGGCAGGTTTTTTTTCGGCTGCTTCACTCTCCCCTGATTGCAGGGAAAGCAATACCGGTTTTATTTTTTCATCCTGCGGCAGCTCTTTAATTTTTTTGCTGAAATCAGCGCCTTCTTTTACCCACCACTTCAGCACTTCCACTTCAGTGGTTGTTAATTGCGGTTTTTCTTTTGGCGCCATATGATCATCATCTTCCAGCGGCAATAGTATCCTTCTTATCAATTCGCTTTCATCCGGTTTGCCGGGCACTACCGCTTTTCCTTCCTCTCCCCCTTTTAATATTGCCTGCGGATCATCCAGCCTCAGTTTTCCTTTTTGCTTTGATGGGCCATGACAGCTATAGCATTTTGATTCCAGTATAGGCTTTACTACATCCATATACAAACCAGCTTCCTGTACATTGGGAATAGGCTGCAGCCCTGCGCTTGCCTTCCCTCTCAGCGCAGCCGTCAGGTATCCTTCGCCATGCGTAAGCGTTCCCCCCAAATGGCCCGTAATGGTGATGAATACCAGCAGCACTAATGATGCCCAGCGGGCAATGGTATAGCTCACTGATAATTTATGCAGCAATACCAGTATCAGCGAAATGATAGCCGTAATAATGCCCATCCACTGGTGACGGCTGGTCAGTGCAGCATCATAATCGCCCGACTGTGCCAGCAAATAGCCACTGATACAGGAGGCTGCTGCGCCCAGCATACCCCAGAAAAGCATAACGGGTATGGCAGGCTGCAGCACAGAAAACCGGCTGCTGACAGTAAGCCATTGAAAAAAGCAGGCCAGCACCAGTATGCCTATCGGCAAATGAACAAGCACGGGATGAAAGCGGCCCAGAAAATCACTAATCGCTAAAATCATAATGACCAAATCAAAAGTGAAAAACCAAAACTTAAAACCTAAAACTCATAACTCATCATTCACTACTCACTGATACCTCTTCCTCAACATATTCATCATATGCACGTTTATCTCCCACTGATTGGCTACCGGCTGCCTGGTATAGGGCAAAGCCGGAAGATAATCAGGCGGGCCAAACTCTGTTAGCATCGTCATCACCTCACCTGCTTTTCTTTTGCGCTCCGCAATTGTATCCCACCACGCCAGGTGCTGCTTCAGAGCTGCTTCCCACTCCGGCGCACGGGGATCATTTACCTGCGGGCCTTCTGCATGACCCACTCGGGTGTGGATATGGCCTGTACGCTGCAGGGCCAGCTCCACTGTTTCTGCCTGGTCTGCCAGCAGGCTTTCATGCACATTGCACCAGTGAGAAATATCAAGTGTCAATTTTAATTCATTATACTGCTGTATATACTGGCGGGTGATATGGGCAGCAAAAAGTATGCGCCCCCTGTGCGTTTCATGATAGACGGGAACACCTGCATTCTTACTCAGTGAAATGGTATGCTCAATAAACGGAGCATTCTGCTCCATGCTGAAATAATCACGCCCTGAATGACAATTTATGTACAAAGGCTTTTGAAATTTATTAGTGGCTGCATCGGCGGTCAGTTTTTTAAATGCAGCTAAATGCTCATTATAATCCGCCTGCCAGCCACCACATAAAAATCCTACTTGCAGTCCATACTTCTTTACAGCATTAAACAATTCATCCTGCCCTTTCGCATCTCCGGGCCACCAAACCTCTATGCCATCATAGCCCTCTTTTTTTGCTGCTGCGCAAAAAGCATCACGGTTACCCGCAAAGCCCCAGTCAGTCGCCATCATCACTGTACGAAATCCGCTGGCAGCATTGCCGGAAAATAACGGTGTTGCAAAATCATCAAAGGAAGAGGTGAATAATGCCGCTCCGGATGCGGCTCCCAATCCTAAAAAGTTGCGGCGGTTCATGTGGTGTGATTAGGGGTTGTGGGTTATGTGTTACGGGTTATGAGTGGTGTCCCAATTTAATCAGGCATTTTACTTCCAGTTATTAATTACTAATTATTCATTACTCATTTCCCATCCCTCATCCAAGAATATCCCGTATCACATGGCCCTCCACATCTGTAAGGCGGAAGGGGCGACCCTGGAAAGGATAAGTAAATTCTTCATGATCAAATCCAAGCTGGTTTAAAATGGTTGCCTGTATATCAAAAGCATTCACTTTGCCGCTGATAGCGCTGTAGCCAATCTCATCAGTTTCCCCATAGGTATGGCCCTTCTTAATACCGCCACCAGCCATCCAGATGGTAAAGGCATCAGTATGATGATCCCTGCCTTTAAAAGGGTTTTGCGCCCCGTTCCTGTTTTCCATCATGGGTGTACGGCCAAACTCACCACCCCATACCACCAGTGTTTCATCCAGCAGCCCGCGCTGTTTCAGATCAAGCAGCAGGGCCGTAACAGGTTTGTCAATGCTGCGGTATTTATTAATAATACCAACATTCAGTGCATTGCTGGCATTATCACCATGTGCATCCCAGCCCCAGTCAAACAGCTGAACAAAACGCACTCCTTTTTCCACCAGCTTGCGGGCCAGTAACACATTATTGGCAAAGCAAGCCTTACCGGGCTGTGTACCGTACATCTCATGTATATAGGCCGGCTCATCATTAATGTTCATCACCTCCGGTGCTGTGATCTGCATGCGGTATGCCATTTCATATTGTGAAATACGTGAAAGAATCTCGGGATCGCCATAGTTATCATATTCCTGCAGGTTAGCTTCGTTGATCGCATCAATTGAAGCTTTGCGCAGATCACGGCTCATACCTTTCGGATCATTAATAAACAATACCGGATCTCCCTCGCTGCGGCATTGCACACCCTGGTACACAGAGGGCAGGAACCCGCTGCCCCATACGCTTTTACCGGCATCCGGGAAGCTGCCGCCGCTTGTCAGCACCACAAAGCCCGGAAGGTTTTGATTTTCCGTTCCCAGTCCATACGTCACCCAGCTACCCATACTTGGCCGGCCCAGCCGGGGGCTGCCTGTGTGCATCAGCAATTGTGCAGGTGCATGGTTAAACTGATCAGTAGTCACTGCCTTCAGGAAAGACACTTCATCCACCACGGATGAAAAATGCGGCAGGTTTTCACTTACCCAGGCGCCGCTCTCTCCATGCTGTGCAAATTTTGCCTGCGGCCCCAGCATCTTTGGCACACCGGTGATAAACGCAAACTGTTTCCCTTCCAGCAAGGACTGCGGGCAATCCTGTCCGTCCATTTTTGCCAGCTCCGGCTTGTAGTCAAACAGCTCCAGTTGCGATGGCGCCCCGGCCATGTGAAGGTATATCACGCTGCGTGCTTTACCGGCAAATGGTGGTGCCTTAGGTAATAAAGGCCGTGCCGGATCAAAAGCAATGGACGTACCAGCCGCAGCCGTTTTCCTGCTGCCGCAGGATGAGCCCAGCAGCGAACCGATGGCCAGCGCACCCAGGCCCATCGCACTTTCCTTCAGAAAATGCCGGCGGGTATGCATCCGTCGCACTGCATCTTCGGCTTCCTTCAGCAAACGCTGATCATGCAGCTCTTTCTGTGTCATATGAAGAAGTTTTTAGTTCTTAGTTTTTAGTCTTGCAGAACCTTTACACTTGTCGTAACAACCTGAAACTTCAAACTTTTAAATCTTTAAACTTTCTGTTTCAAAGCTTCCCTGCTGCTCCATCTAATCCAGCAACTGTAAAGCTTATGTACGTATATCACATATCGTACGTACATCGTACATGGCTATAGTTTTCTTAACTTAATATTCTTAAACCACACCCCGCTGCCATGATCCTGCAGGCAGATGTATCCGGTCTTATTCATTCCATACGAAGGTGTATCCTTCCACTTCCCTTCTGCTTTGCGCTTGTTCCAGTCATCTGACCATGCTTCAAACTCCAATACTTTTTCTCCGTTCAGCCAGTGCTCCCGGTGAGCACCGTTCACAACTATTTTTGTTACGTTAAATTCTCCTACAGGCTTAGTTGGTCGTTTGGTCGTATTATACATAGCATAATCGGCGGCTGTTTTTTGCCAGTCTTCCAGCTTTTGCGGAAAACCTTCATCATCTATCAACTGATACTCCGGGCCGGTGAGATAAGCCGCAGCAGAATCTTCGCTGACATGATACATGATACCGCTATTGCCTTCCGGAGCAATTTTCCACTCGATGGACAATTCAAAATTATCATACTGATCAGCAGTTATGATATCACCACGCAAATCACTTTTATCTGTCTCGCTGCCTTTACAATACAGTATACCATCTTTCACATCCCAGCAATCTGCAGGTTTGTTTTGATACATCCGCCAGCCATTGAGTGTTTTGCCATCAAACAATAACTGCCAGCCTTCTTTTTTTTCTGCTTCGGTCAGCTCATTGTCTTTTGCAGGCTGTTCGCTTTCGCTATTGCAGGAACTTATCGTCATAGCGCTAATCATTACTGGTAAAACGAATACTAATTTTCTGAACATGCTTTTGTTTTATTATGATTTATTTTTTTCTTTTTTGATCCATAGCGTTCCTGCAGTTGAACGGAGCGTCGCAACCACAGCTCCATCAGGGTACTGCTGCCGGTAACATCATTATATACTTACTACTTTCAGTTTTTCCGGATCCCATACCACCGGTTTGTTGGTAAAATAGCTGTCATTGCACAGCAGGGCCGGGGCTGCGGCCCGGTAGCCAAACAATGCATCTTCCACTACATTTTTCTTTTCGCGGATGGCCGTAAAGAAATTATGAAAATGATCATAGTGGGCTCCTTTGTATCCCTTTTCTGCATTGTACACGGTAGTATCAGGCGGTAGCATCTTCTTTCTTTCATACCCCGGCGTATTGCCCTGGTTGAGTTTAGTAGCCATCAGCGGGTCATCTGTGCCGGCATAGCCTTTATTGCGGTAGAGCGTCACCCGGTCCCACTCTACATTCATGCTGCCTTCGTTGCCCACCAGGCGCAGGTAAGTGCTGTCGGCTGTACCATCTACAAAATTGACACGCAGCGACAGGTTGAAAGCCGGATGCTCCGGTGTTTCGGCATAATCAAACATGCCCATGAGTACATCGGGCACTTCGCGGCCGTCTTTCCAGTGGCGCAGGCCGCCCATCGCCATTATTTTTTGCGGGCCTTTGGAGTTGGTGATGAAGTGAAGACTGGAAAAAAGATGTACAAACAAATCGCCGGATACGCCGGTGCCATAATCCTTGTAGCATCTCCAGCGGAAAAAACGTTTGGGATCAAAGGGAATCGCCGGGTTGCCATGCAGGAAGGCTTTCCAGTCTACCGTTTTTTCATTGCCATCAGCAGGTATGGTATATTGCCAGGCGCCTTCGGGAGAATTGCGTGCCCAGAAGCCCTCGGCATAGTTAAGCTTACCAATGGCGCCTGCTGCCAGCAGCTCTTTTGCTTTTTCATTGCCCAGTGAGCTTACGCCCTGGCTGCCTACTTCAAATACTACTTTGTTTTTTCGTTGCGCTTCCACCACGGCGCTGCCTTCGCTTACATCATGCACCATCGGCTTTTCACAGTAGGCAGACTTGCCGGCATTCATAGCTGCTACTGAAATGTCTTTATGCCAGTGATCGGATGTGGCTATTATGACCGCATCTATATCTTTCCGGTTAATTATTTCGCGGTAATCCCTGGTAGTGAAAATATCATTGCCATATCTTTTTTTGGCATCGGCCAGCCTGCCATCGTACAGATCGCAAGCCGCTACTATTTTTACTCCGGGCACAGTAATGGCGGTATTGGCATCTGCAATACCCATTCCCCCCGAACCAATGAGCGCTATCTGGATATTGTCATTGGCACTGTATATATTTTTTCGTTGCAGCCATTCCCGGCGCAAGGGTGCGCCCGCTCCCGCATGCAGTACCTGTGGTGCAATAGCAGCTCCGGCCAAACCTGTACCTAACTGCTGAATAAATTTTCTTCTTGCGTTTTGATGGCCCATTTCGTTTGAGAGTTTTTAGTTTTATGTTTTTTCAGTTTGCGTGTGTGCTGTGGTGGTTCATAGCGAATCGGCAATCGTGAATCGTGAATCGGCAATCCCGTACATCGTACATCGTACATCATACATCATTCATCACTCACTACTCATTACTCCCTTCCTCACTTCATCACCACTTCGTCCAGGTTGAGCAGCGCATTGGCCACTATCACCATGGCTGCTGATGCTGCTGAATAGTTTTCTTTTTTATCCCCACCCATCAGCTCCCCGATATTTTTTTCATTTTTACTAAAATCATCTAAAGCCTCCTGGTAGAGCCGCACAAATACTTGTTGTTTCGCCGCCGGCATTTCTTTGAACAGCATGAGCTTATAGCCATGAGCTATTTGTTCGCCAGGTGCTTTGTCAGCTGCCTCTTTTTCAATACGCTTCGCAAAAT
>DAOLFO010000210.1:0-5886 GCA_035326305.1 Chitinophagaceae bacterium | reverse complement strand
CGTAAATCTTAAATCGAAATTCGTAATTCGCCATGCCGTACATCTTGCAGCTAACAGCTCAAAGCTTACGGCTAATAGCTGATAGCTCCCAGCAAATCAGAAATCTTTAAGTCAGCTATCATTTTCCAAACATACGCTCCAGTTGCTCCTGCTTAAACTCCAGCCATACCGGGTTGCCATCCGGTCCCGTATTGGGTTGTTCGCAGGAGAAAAGATCAGTGATGAGCTGGCGCATTTCTCTTTCAGTAAGCCGTGTGCCGGCTTTTACCGATTGCTGGCGGGCCAGCGAGCGGATAAGTTTTTCCCGCCTGGAAAATTTTAAATCGGTATTAAAGTGCTTGTATTGCTCCAGCAGCATATCAATTACATGTTTTTCATTTCCCGTTTCCACATCGGCAGGGGTGCCCTGTATCACAAAGCTGTTTTTGCCAAAAGGCTCTACCAGGTAGCCTAACTGGCGCAAATCTTCCATCAGCTCCTGCAGCAATACGGCATCTGCGGGTGTCAGTTCCAGCGTGACCGGAAACATGCTTTGCTGCGAAGCAATTGCCTTTCCCGTACTGGCAGCTTTTAATTGTTCATACATCACCCGTTCATGTGCCGCCTGCTGGTGCACCAAAAGGAAACCTGCTGCGGTGGGGACAGTGATATAGGTATTGAGCAACTGGGTGAGCTCAGTATCATCGTGTATATGAAAAGGTGCTGAATGCTGAGTGGCCCCGGCAGTTTCCGCTTCGTTAGCAGCAGGTTTTGTTTCCGGGCTTTCATAAAATTCTTTCCAGTGCTTCAGGTTACTTTCTTTGGAAGGCTCTATAAAATGCGCCTGGTGCTTTTGTGTAAAGCTTTTGAAAATAGAACCGGCCGCTGCCGCTGATTTTTTTTCTTCGGTAAACGGCTGCTGTATGGAGGATAGCTGCTGTATGCCTGCATCCAGGTCAAAATCCAGCGCCGGGGTAACGCTAAACTGTGCCAGCGCATGCTTAATGGCTGCCTGCACAAACGCATACACTATTTTTTCATCTTCAAATTTTATTTCCTGCTTGGTAGGGTGCACGTTCACATCCACCACAGCCGGATCCAGGTCAATAAACAGCACGTACATTGGAAAACTGTCGCCCGGTATCATTTCCTGGTAAGCGCTCATCACGGCATGGTTCAGGTAAGCGCTGCGGATAAAGCGGTTGTTGACAAAGAAATATTGATCGCCTCTTGTTTTTTTTGCTGTTTCCGGCTTGCCTGCAAAGCCATAAATGTTCATGTAGTCGGTATTTTCCTTTACCGCTACCAGCCGGGTGTTGTAATTATTGCCCAGTAGCTGGATGATGCGTTGCTTCAGGCTGCCCGCTTCCAGTTGAAACAATGGCTGCCCGTTATTCATTAAAGAAAAACGAATGTCAGGAAAAGCCATCGCCACCCGCGTAAACTCATCCACGATATGCCGCATTTCTGCAGCATTGCTTTTTAAAAAATTCCTTCTTGCCGGTATGTTGAAAAACAGGTTCTTCATGGCAATGCTGGTGCCTTCAGGCACAGCTATGGGCTCCTGTTTTTTTACAAGGCTGTTTTCTATTTCTATATAAGTACCGGCTTCATCTTCTTTCCGTTTCGTTTTCAGCTCCACCTGCGCCACCGCTGCAATAGAGGCCAGCGCCTCACCTCGAAAACCCATGGTGCGGATATGAAACAGGTCGTCAATGCTTTTTATTTTGGAGGTAGCGTGCCGTTCAAAGCACATCCGGGCATCGGTTTCGCTCATGCCCTGGCCATTGTCCACCACCTGCAGCAGGGCTTTGCCGGCGTCAGTCACAATCAGGCGGATATCGGTAGCACCGGCATCCACCGCATTTTCCAGCAATTCTTTCACGGCGCTGGCGGGGCGCTGTATCACCTCACCGGCTGCTATCTGGTTGGCAATGTTATCTGGCAGTAAAGTAATCTTATCCGGCAAAATCTTCAGGCATTAAACCGCAAATGTACGGGATGGAATTATTCTTCAAATAAACCATCAAGGCTGATGGTAAATGTGCAGTCTTCTATGGTAAACTCCCAGGATGCAGGGCTCACGGCTACAGGCTGGTAGCTGCCATTGATATGCTCAAAAATTTCAACTTTATTAAAACCCGGGTCAGCAATCACATAGTATTTCACCTGCTGCTGCTCGTAAATTTCAAATTTTTCCCGGCGGTCTTTTTGTGCAGTGGCCGGCGAAAGGATTTCGACAATAAGTGCTGGTGGAAAATCAAGGTACTGCTTATTGGAAAAAGGGCTGCATACAATGGACAGGTCGGGCTGCAGCACTGTGGTATCGCTTATCTTCCAGTCAATAGGCTGGTAGGCTTTACACTTTTTACACCCCTTTAATGCAAATACGAACAAGGCGTTTAACTCAGAAGCTATCCGCTGGTGCTTCAGGCCCGGTGCCGGGCTCATGGCATAGGGCAACCCATCAATGAGCTCCCAGCGTCCTTCCCACTGACAATAGTCTGAGTAAGTATAATGCGGGCGGTATTTTTCAGCGATAGACATTGTCCAAATTTACAGAATTCCTGTAAAATTTTAAGAATATGTAGTGTCCTGAAACCTGATGATTCTTTAACTTGTGCTGATTTAAAAATTGATAATGAGAAAATTAGTAGCTGCAGCTTGTTTTTTAGCCATTTTCATGCCGGGAGCAATGGCCCAGTACCGTAGTCAGTTACCTGCTGCTGCGTGGGTAGACAGCGTGTTCAATTCCCTGACGGAAGATCAAAAGATAGCTCAACTGATGGTGATAAGGGCGCATTCCAATCTTGGCGCTGACCATATTGCCAAAGTGACAAATGATATTAAACAGTATAATGTAGGCGCCCTTTGCTTTTTCCAGGGAGGCCCGGTACGGCAGGCCAAGCTGACTAATTTTTATCAAAGCATAGCCCAAACTCCGCTGATGGTAACGATTGACGGGGAATGGGGCCTGGGCATGCGCCTGGATAGTGTGACCAGGTTTCCCTACCAGCTTACCCTCGGTGCGCTGGATGATGAAGAGCTGGTGTATAAAATGGGAGTGGCCGTAGGTGAACAATGCAAGCGGCTGGGTGTGCATGTCAACTATGCACCGGTGGTGGATATAAATAATAATCCCAAAAACCCTGTCATTGGTTATCGTTCTTTTGGAGAAGATGTGGATAAGGTTTCTAAATACGGCGTAGCCTACACAAAAGGTATGCAGGATGCCGGCATCATGGCCTGCGCCAAACATTTTCCCGGTCATGGTGATGTGGATGTGGATTCGCACTACGACCTGCCGGTGGTGAATAAAAGCATTGCACAGTTGAATGCGCTGGAACTGGTACCGTTCAGGGCACTGGCACAGGCCGGTGTGGGCAGCATGATGATAGCGCACCTCGCCATCCCTTCGGTAGATAATACAAAAAATAAAGCTACTTCTATCTCTAAGCCGGCAGTAACAGGATTGCTGCGGGACAGCTTGGGCTATGACGGGCTCACCTTTACCGATGCGCTGGAGATGCAGGGGGTGGCCAAATATTTTCCCGGTGGCACTATTGCAGTAGAGGCGCTCATTGCCGGCAACGATATGCTCTGCCTGCCTGCCAGCGTACCTGAAACCATTGCTGCTGTAAAAAAAGCCATTGCAGAAAACAAGCTGAGCTGGAATGATATCAATGAAAAAGTAAAAAAAGTATTAGCGTCAAAATACCAGTTGGGCCTTTACCAGTGGCAGCCCATAGAGCTGAGAAACTTAACAGAAGAACTGAATGCCAAAACAGATGCCATCCGCTATGAAGTGGCAGCTAAAAGTATAACGTTAATCTCGCAGGCCAGCGCTAAAGCATCCCGTACCGATTATGCAGATATACCCGTGCTGCCCGGCGAAAAGAAAAAAGTGGCGTATGTGGGTATTGGCATATCAGCACTGAATGATTTTGGCAGGCGCATAAAAGAAACGTACAAAGCAGATGTATTTTTATTTTCTTATAAAGACACAAAAGCGGCAGCAGATAAAATAATGGCGGCGGTGGGAAAAGAAAAATACGATGCTGTCATTGTAGGCGTGCACAATTATTCACTTCGCCCGGCAAACAACTACGGCATCAGTACGGCAGCTATTGATTTATGGAAGCGGCTCAATTTTATCAAAACAGTGACGTTTGTATTTGGCAATGTGCTGGCCGCTGAAAACTTTTGCGGAGCATATACATTAGTGGCCACTCACCAGGATGATAATATCACGCAGCAGGCGGCGGCTGATTTGCTGGAAGGCAGGCTGGTATCAAAAGGCCGCTTACCCGTGTCAGTTTGCAATTACAAATACGGCCACGGCATTGTACATGCCGGCCCCAAGCGCAGCAGCGCTGCTCTTACACAGGAAGAAAAATGGCTGGTGATAGATTCTATTGCCAAAGAAGGGATTGCTGTGCGGGCCTACCCGGGCTGTGTGGTGCTGGTGGCGCATAAAGGAGAGATTGTCTATCACAAAGCATTTGGCCATCATACTTATGACTCCGCATCGCCTGCCATGACCACCGGGAGCATTTTTGACGTGGCGTCTATCACCAAGACAGCGGCCACCACTGTTTCTATTATGAAATTAGTGGAAGAAAAAAAAGTAGACCTGGATAAATATCTCGGCAATTACCTTCCGTTTGTACGCGGCACTAACAAGGCCAACCTGAAAGTGGAAGACATCCTGCTGCATGAGGCCCGGCTGGTTTCTTTTATTTCATTTTACAGGGAAACCATAGACCCCGAAACAGGCATGCCCAACCCGGATATTTATAGTGATACCAGGAGCTCTAAATACTCTGTACGGGTGGCTGAAAACCTGTACCTGCGTAATGACTGGAGGGATACGCTCATCCGCCGGATACTGGACAGCCCGCTGGGCGCTAAAAACAGGTATGTGTACAGCGATAATGATTTTATTTTTTTAGGTAAAATAGTAGAACAGGTATCGGGCATGCCGCTGGATCAGTATGTAAATAAAAATTTTTATAGCAAGCTGGGTATGGTACATACGGGCTTTACGCCAAGAAGTCGTTTTTCACTGGATCAAATTGTACCTACTGAATCAGAGCAGCATTTCCGCAGGCAACTGATACAGGGTGATGTGCACGATGAAGGTGCTTCTATGTTTGGCGGTGTGGCGGGCCATGCCGGGCTATTTTCTACGGCTTATGATCTGGCTACGCTGTACCAGGTATTACTGAATGGGGGTACACTAAACGGGCAGCGGATATTTAATCCTTCCACCGTGAAATTGTTTACCTCCTACCGGTCAAAAATAAGCCGGCGGGCACTGGGCTTTGATAAGCCGGAAAAAGATAATGCCACCCGCAGGGAGCCGTATCCTTCGCTGAGCGTATCACCGGAAACATTTGGCCATACCGGCTTTACCGGCACCTGCATCTGGGCCGATCCAAAGCATGATCTTATCTATGTTTTCCTTTCCAACAGGGTATACCCCACCCGCGAAGGCAACCGGCTGGGCCAGTATAATATACGCCCCCGCATACAGGAGGCCATTTACCGGGCGCTGGGGATTTGATACCAAAGCGTAAACCTCAAATAGCAAGGAGCAAATAAGCACAAAAAGCTATTAGCTGTGAGTTAATAGCTTTTAGCTTATACCAAAAGTGTACAGGAAAAATCAAACGGCGGCGTGAATCGTGAATCGTCAAACTGCCCAACGTCGCCCGCTTTGTCACACTGAGCAAAGCGAAGTGACCCCGGAGGGTACAGCCAAAAACCTGTTGCCAATGTTTTACATAACCAGTCTCCTGGATGCCTCCTTCGTCGGCATGACAAAAGGCTGAAAGCGGGAAGCACACTATGATCAACGGCCATCGCTCAACGCCGGCACGCCATTCGTAAATCTTAAATCGAAAT
>DAOLFO010000209.1:0-5895 GCA_035326305.1 Chitinophagaceae bacterium | reverse complement strand
GAACAGCATCATGGCAGAAACGCTGAAGAATTTCAAAAATGAAGTGGATGCCCTGATAGAAAAAGGAGAGAAAAAAGAAATCGCCATCATGCATGTCATCCGCGAATACATCGTGAGCAGCGAAAAAGTGCTTTTTGAAGGAGATGGCTACAGCGAAGCATGGGAAAAAGAAGCGGAAAAAAGAGGGTTGCCCAATGTAAAAACCACCCCGCTGGCCTTAGACGCCATGGTGACTGAAAAAGCAAAAGCACTTTTTGAATCCAATGATATTTATACGCATGAAGAGCTGGAAGCCCGCCATGAAATAGAACTGGAGAAGTACATTAAAAAAGTGCAGATAGAAGCCCGCATCATGGGTGAGCTGGCCACCAGCCATATACTGCCACCGGCCATCCGCTACCAAAACCTGCTGGCAAAAAACATCAACGGGCTCAAGCAGGCGGGATTACCGGAATCGGCTTACAGCAACCAGAAGCAGATACTGGATAAAATATCAGAGCATATCAATAAAGCCAGCGACCTGGTGGAGCAAATGATAGAAGCCCGCAAAATATGTAATGCGATAGAAGATACCCGCACCAAGGCCATTGCGTATGAAAGCCAGGTAAAGGCGGCTTACTTTGACGTTATCCGCTATCATGTGGATAAGCTGGAGCTGCTGACAGACGATAAGGAATGGTACCTGCCGAAATACAGGGAAATGCTGTTTCTCCGCTAAGCTCTTTTTCAAACATCCCGGTCAATGGCCGGGATGTTTGCTTCTGATGCCGGCAACATTATCTGTTGCTGATGGCTTATCTCTTTTGAAAACATATACGGTACAGCTCGTGCCATTGGTAATATCAGGAAAGGCATTAACCAGCTTCCAGCCCTGTTCACCTAAATAATTCATCGCATCCACCGCCGAATTAAATTTTACCAGTTTCCCTGTGACTTCCTCCCGTATCCGGTTATCTCCAAACCTTCTTTTTTCACCATAATCAACATCAATCGTCACCTTTGCGGAAAACAGGACACCTGTTATACGGAGTATACAATACTCTTCATTCTTTTGAAAACCTGTGGTATCACTTTGTGCTGAAGCTGTATAATAAATACAGCATGTAAACAGAATGAGCAGATTTATTTTCATTGGTCATCATTTACAATGAAAATAAATCAGTAATTACTACCGGAAAGTTAAGCAAGCACAAAAGCTATGTTAATTAAGCACTGCTTCAGGGCAGCTCCTGTATACGTATCTTTTTCCACCTTACCTTAATGCCGCCGCCATCATGTATCTGCAAAGCAATAAAGCCATTGGCAGCGCCAATCTTTTCATCCTGCAGGCTGATCATTTCTTTTCCATTCAGCCAGGTAGTCACTTTTCCATCCACTGCTTTTATCCGCAGCTTATTCCATTTCCCCACTTTCAGGTTTTCCTCTTTTGCTGCTTCCGGCTTAATCAGCCAGCCCCGCCCGTATGATTCATAAATGCCGCCGGTATGGCTGCCCTTCGGGGCCACTTCCACCTGCCAGCCGCTGATTTTCACCCCTTCTATAGAGGAGCGGAAGAAAACACCACTGTTGCCATTGGCTTCCTGTTTGAATTGAAGGGTAAGGTCAAAATTTTTGTATTGCTTATCTGTTGACAAATAACCGTACTGCTTATCCGGGCCGCTCTCGCAGACCAGGTTTCCTTTTTCCACATACCATTTTTCAGTACCATGAATATTCCAGCCGGCCAGATCTTTCCCGTTAAAGAGGCTTTTCATCTGTGCAGGTACAGATATGACGAAAGCCAGTGCCAAACAAACAGCAATAATTTTTTTCATGATTATCGTTTATTATTTTTTTACGTGATGCTATTTTTTAAAATTAGCTTTCATCACCCGCATTACATTCCCACCAAGTATCTTCTTAACAGATTTCTTTGAATAGCCGCGGCGCAGCAGCTCCTCTGTGATCTTCGGATAAGTCGTTACATCTTCGAGCCCGGCAGGCAGTGAGCTCACTCCGTCATAGTCCGAGCCGATACCGGCATAGTCATCGCCCACCAGCTTTACGATATAATCAATATGATCCACAAGATCTGACAGTGTTGGCCTTGCTTTGTCTAATTCTGCACGGAAGTACTTCCGCCATTCCCGCTGCATGGCCAGCGAGTCTGATGATAACCTGAACAATGAATCCTGCACCAGTTTTTTTTCCGGGCCGTTCAATGCCTGCAAACGTTCATCAAATTCCCGGCTCACAAATCCTGAATAATAGTTTATACATATCACGCCGCCATTTTTGGCTACTGCCTTTATCTGGTCGTCCTTTACATTGCGGAATACCGGGCAGAGCGCCCAAACTGAACTATGGGAAAGTATAACAGGCCTGGTGCTGACAGCAATAGCATCATAGAAGGTCTGCTCACCGGTATGTGATAGATCTACAATAATGCCCAGCTCATTCATACGCCGTACCACCTCTTTTCCAAAATCAGTCAGCCCCTTGTGCTTCAGGTTACTGCTTTGTGCCGTTTCGTCCATAGCGCTGGTAGCCCACTCTGTGCTGTTATTCCAGGTCAGCGTCAGGTAGCGCATACCTCTTTCATACAAGGCATTCAACTTGTTCATATCGTTTTCTATCATATGGCCGCCTTCCACACCAATCAGTGCCACCAGCTTTTTTTGCTTTATACCTTTTTTCACCTCCCTGTATGTCCTGGCCAGCACCATCTTATCCCGGTTACGGCCCACTATGCTTTCCAGTGAATCTATTTCTTCATTCGCATCTTTATATACGCCTTCTTTATTCCTTGCATCGGGCCCGGTATATACAGAAAAAAACTGTACATCCAGCCCGCCTTCTTTCCAGCGGGGCAGATCACTGTGCCCGCTGCCCAGGCGGTGTGAAATATCTTTTTTGTCCAGCACGGAAGAAGACAGCACATCATTATGCCCGTCAGCCACTACCGCCTTGCGGTGAAGCCTGTCAGCACGCTGGCCATAAACAATATTCAGTGAAATGAAAAAGAAAAGAAACAATAACAGGAAAGATGGTTTCATGTGGCGCATTTATAACCTGCTCAAATTAAAAAATCCCGGCGGAATGGCCGGGATTTACTGCAATTAATTCAATCTTTTATTTCATTTTAAAGCCTTCCAGGAATTTGGTATTGAAATCGCCGCTGCGGAAACGCTCGTCCTGCATCAGTTGCAGGTGAAAGGGAATGGTAGTTTTCACGCCTTCCACCACGTACTCGCTCAGCGCCCTGTACATAGTGTCAATAGCCTCGCTCCGGGTACGTGCCACCGTGATCAGCTTGCCGATCATAGAGTCGTAATAAGGGGGAATGACATAACCGGCATATACGTGACTGTCTACCCGCACACCATGCCCGCCCGGCTGGTGCAGGGTGGTAATGCGGCCCGGCGAAGGCCGGAAGTCGTTATAAGGATCTTCTGCATTGATCCGGCATTCGATAGAGTGCATTTGCGGGATATAGTCATCACCGGAAATTTTTTCACCCATCGCAATTTTGATCTGTTCTTTGATCAGGTCAAAATTAATGACCTCTTCCGTCACGCAATGCTCTACCTGTATGCGGGTGTTCATTTCCATAAAGTAGAAATTGCGGTGCTTATCCACCAGGAACTCAATGGTGCCCACACTTTCATAGCTGATGGCCGATGCCGCTTTTTTAGCTGCTTCGCCCATACGTGTACGCAGCTCATCCGTCATAAACGGTGAGGGCGACTCTTCCACCAGCTTCTGGTGACGCCGCTGAATGGAGCAATCCCGCTCACTCAGGTGGCATACATTACCGTACTGGTCACCGGCTACCTGTATCTCTATATGGCGCGGCTCTTCCACAAACTTTTCCATGTAGATGCCATCATTCTTAAAGGAAGCCGCCGCTTCTGCTTTTGCCGTATTATAGGCCTTCTCCATTTCGCCGTCTTCCCATACAATACGCATGCCCTTGCCACCGCCGCCGGCAGTAGCTTTGATGATGACGGGATAGCCCATATCTTTTGCCAGGCTCCTCGCTTCTTCCACGCTTTGCAGCAGGCCCTGGCCACCGGGCACTACCGGCACACCGGCTTTGATCATGGTTTCTTTAGCCGTGATCTTATCGCCCATCGCATTGATCATATCAGCCGTAGGCCCGATAAATTTAATACCGTGATCATTACAGATATTGGCAAACCGGGCATTCTCTGCCAGGAAACCATAACCCGGATGGATGGCATCGGCATTGGTGATTTCCACCGCCGCCATGATATGGGGAATATTAAGATAGGAGTCGCTGCTCTGGGGCTTGCCGATACATACCGCTTCATCTGCAAACTTTACGTGCAGGCTGTCCCTGTCGGCAGTTGAATACACAGCCACCGTTTTAATACCCATTTCCCGGCAGGTACGAATGACCCGCAGGGCAATTTCACCACGGTTGGCTATTAGTATTTTCTTAAACATGAAGTTAGTTTGAAAATTTAATGATTTGAAAATTTGAAAATTGTTGTGTGTTTAATTGCTGACAGGAGCAATCATTTTCACATTTGCATATTTTCACATTTTCAAATTAGACCGGTTCTACCAGGAACAGCGGCTGATCGTACTCCACCGGTGATGCATCATCCACCAGCACTTTTACCACCTTACCGCTTACTTCACTTTCAATTTCATTAAAGAGCTTCATCGCTTCAATGATACACACTACTTTACCGGGCGCTATTTCATCACCCACTTCTACAAAGCTTGGCTTATCCGGCGACGACTTACGGTAAAATGTACCGATCATCGGGCTCTTGATCGTAATGAGGTTGGAAGCGGCAGCGCTTTCCGCTTTGGGTTTTTCAGCAGCGGGCTGCGGGGCTGCAGACACGGCGGGAGTGGCGGCTGCCAATGCCGGTGCCATGGCTACCGGGGCAGAAACCACCTGCGTCACCTGCTCCTCTTTTTGCTTGATGGTGACCCGGAAATCTTTTTGCTCAATAGTAAGCTCCCCAATATTTGATTTATTGATCATTTTGATCAACTCCTGGATCTGTTTAAAGTCCATGCTTTTCAATTTAACAGGTATTTATTTTTAAAAAATCAGACACCTTTCAGGTTGGTCAGAAAAGGCCGTTATGCCTGAGAAGCAAATCAAGTACATTTTTGTGATTTTGCCCAAAAATGGTCAAAAACAATGAAAAATGGCCTGAAACCGGTCAATTTCAGGCCATTTTTAAGCAATGAAGCTTATTCTTTTACCCGCTCCACATACTCACCGCTCTTGGTGTTGATGCGGATGAGCTCTCCCTCATTTACAAATAAAGGTACGCTCACGGTAGCACCGGTCTCCACGGTAGCCGGCTTTAGGGTACGGGTGGCAGTATCTCCCCTGAGCCCCGGTTCTGTATAAGTAACCTGCAATACAATTTTATCCGGCAGTTCCACGCTCATGGGTTGCTCCGTTTCTGTGTTGATCAGCACACCCACTTCCTGTCCTTCTTTCAAAAACTGGGGAGCATCCACCAGGTTTTCCTGCAGCGCTATTTGCTCAAAAGTTTCGTTGTCCATAAAGTTATAGCCCGTATCGTCCTTGTACAGGAACTGGAAAGTGCGGCGCTCCACCCGTACCGGGTAAATAGTATCGCCTGAGTTCCAGGTCTTTTCAATAGAGCGGTTATTGTCCACGCCTTTCAGCTTTGCCCACACTTTTGCAGCGGCACGGGCTGTTTTGTTTTCGCCAAACTCCACAACAGAGTACAAACTGCCATCCAGTTTGAGGATCATGCCGCGGCTGATATCTGAAGTATTTGCCATGAATGCTATTTTTAAGGCGGCAAAGATAGGGGAATCCGCTGAGGCCGGTCAAACGAGGGTTAATGAAAAACCTGCCCGCCTGGCTTTGGTAATATTGCCTACATTAGCAGG
>DAOLFO010000208.1:0-5916 GCA_035326305.1 Chitinophagaceae bacterium | reverse complement strand
TTTAAAAGCTATTTATTTTAGCTTAAATTAAAATGTGAGATAAAACCCGCTTTGGCGAAAGTGAAGAAAATAACACGTCCCCGCTCACCCACCCCATTCAACCTGGGAGACAAGCTGGCAGTGCCGCCAAAATAAAAGCCCGGGCTGCAGAGCCCAGGCCTGTCTCAAAAAAAGAAGGAAATAAATTTATCAGCGGGCGCTGAAATCAAAATTCTGCTTTCGGTATTGCCCGTTTCTGCGCCCTTCGATGCTGGCAAAAACAGCATCACCAATACGCCGGTAAGCGATACGTTGCGGGAAATCGTGCGCCGGGTTTTCAGCAATAAATTCACTGCTCCGCGTAAAGGTGACCGGGAAACGGACAGGCTGCCCATTGTTTTGCCTGGCCACTATGGGGATATATGTCCAGTTTCCCTGCCGGTACTCCAGGCTCAGTGTTTCCTGCAAAACACTATCCTTGCCGGTTGGTGTAAAATAGCTGTTACCCGCCAGGGTACTGTCGTTAACTACCGTCCAGTTTTCCGTAATCACACCATTGGCAGTACTTATTTTCCAGGAGCCGGCCAGCCAGTTCATAGCGCCCGGCTGCTGCGCCCGGGCCGCCCCGGTCATAATGGTTAACACAAATAGAGGTATGAATTTTCGGTACATACTAAAAGATTTTTAGCAAAAATGCCTTTCCCCTGCAGCCTGAAATTGTATAATTGCGACAACAGGGCTACTCACCGCCGGCAAAAAAGATTTCTAAAGTTTCCGGCTTCCATCGTTTGCAGTACTCCACTAAGAAAATTTACCAAGTCCATAAAAATAAAATAATATCCAAAGCTGGTGGTGACAGGGAATGTCATTGCAAAAGAATTAGCGACCTTTAGCATAATAAAAAAGAAGAACCATGGGAAAAACCTTTACCGAATCTTTCAAACTGAAAGGTGAGCAGGTGCTGAACAAAATAAAGGAGCTGATAAAGGAAGGCAATGTGCGGAAAGTAACCATCCTGAACAGCGAAGACAAAGAAATTATGTCTTTCCCGCTTACCATAGGTGTGGTAGGCGCTGTATTTGCACCGGTGCTGGCTGCTGTGGGCGCCCTGGCTGCGCTGGTGGGCGACTGTACAATAACGGTGGAAAGAGAAGTAAAAGATTGACGTGTGTGCTATTCATCTTAATGTTTTACCTGTATTTTTTGAACCATACAAGGTATATAAGGCATACAAGGAACCCATTATATGCCCTGTGTCATTAGGTATAGTTAATACCTCTCCTTCAGCGCCGCCGCTGCTCCCATTCCGGTTTCAGCATTGAATAGCTTTCTGAATCATCAAAGCTGCCATCCTGCAGGTAATCCTGTCTGCGGGTACCTTCTTTGATAAAACCGTTTTTCTCAATCAGCCTGACCGATGGAGTATTCCAGCTTGCCACTAATACCTCTATGCGGTGCAGGTGCAGTTGGGTAAATCCATACGCTATCACCGGTGGCAGGGCTTCAGTCATATAGCCCTTTCGCTTAAAAGCATCGGTGCGCAGCGCATAAAACAGCTCCGCCCGGTGATGGGTGCTGTTCCAGGTGTGAAAGCCGCAATCGCCAACAGGCAGGCCACTGCTTTTTTCATGGATAAGAAAATGAAATGCTGAAATGCGAAACGTTTCCATACCGCCCTCATGCATGGAGCGCAGGTGTTCAAAGCCGGCATCATCCACACCAAAGACCTGCCTGATAGCTGCAGGAGGGAGCGTACGAAAAGCCTCATGGATAACTGCCGGTGTAACTGCTTTGAGCAGCAGGCGTTCTGTTTCTATTTCTGCAGGAAAAGTCATGCTGTAAAATTGGCTGGTTATACTATCGTTTACAAGATAATGTAACTTAGCAATATGTATCACCTTCCCCGTCACAAAGAGCCAGACCCGCTTATCATTAAAACATTTATGCAGCAGCACCCCTTTGTGCTGCTCACCGGGTGCAATAGCCGCCATGAGCCCGTGGCTACCCAGGTCCCGGTATTCATGGATGAAAAAGAGGGCCGCCTTTCCCTTACCGGTCACATCATGAAGCAAACAGACCATTATGAGGCTTTTTTACAAAACCCGAATGTACTGGCCCTGTTTACCGGCCCGCACACCTATGTCAGCGCCAGTTGGTATACCAACAAGCAGCAGGGCAGCACCTGGAATTATATAAGTGTGCATGCCCGTGGCACACTGCGCTTTTTGCCGGAAGAGCAATTAAGGCAGGTACTGCAGCGCACTACCGACCATTTTGAAAACAACCCGCACTCCGGCGCCAACTTTAAAGACCTGCCGGAAGAATATATTAACCGGCTGATAAAAGCCATTGCCGCCTTTGAAATAGCGGTGGAAAAACTGGATCATGTATTTAAGCTCAGCCAGGACAGGGACGAAAAAAGCTATGACAATATTATTCACCACCTGCAGCAGCAGGAAGGCGATGCCGCTTCCATAGCAGCCATCATGAACAGCAGAAAAGAAAAAGTATTTCCCGCATGAAAAAAATGATTTGCCTGGCAGGTCTGGCTGCCTTCCTTATCTCCTGCAATAATGAAAAAATGAAACCTGGCAACTTTGATACGCAGGGGCACCGTGGCTGCCGCGGCCTGCTGCCGGAAAATACCTGGCCGGCAATGAAGAAAGCGCTTGACCTCAGCGTCACCACGCTGGAAATGGACGCTGTGATTACGAAAGACGGGCAGGTTATCCTTTCGCATGAGCCGTTCTTCAATCATGAAATCAGCACCGGGCCGGATGGCTCACCCGTGACAGCAGCAGAAGAAAAATCGCTCAACATCTACCAGATGAACTATGCAGAAGTGCAGCAATATGATGTAGGGCTCCGCCCTCATCCGCGTTTTGCGCAGCAGGAAAAAATAGCCGCAACAAAGCCACTGCTCAGTTCCATCTTTGACAGCGTGCAGCAGTATATGCGCACGCATGACAGGCCCTACCCTTTTTTCAATATTGAAACCAAATCAAAAAACTCCACAGACAGCATTTACCATCCGGCGCCCGCTGAATTTGTGGAGCTGCTGATGCAGGTAATCAAACAAAAAAAGATGGAGGAGCAGGTCACTATCCAGTCGTTTGACATGCGTACGCTGCAATACCTGCACCAGCACTACCCGCATATCAAAACAGCCCTGCTGGTGGAAGAAAAAGATGGTGGCAATGTGGCGGCATACGTGACAAAGCTGGGCTTTACCCCTACTATTTACAGCCCGGCCTGGCAACTGGTATCAGCAGAAGCCATCAGGTACTGTCATAAAAACGGTATGCAGATGATACCCTGGACGGTAAATGAAAAAGCGACTATTGATTCACTGAAGCAAATGGGCGTGGACGGCATTATATCTGATTATCCCAACCTCTTTAACGAATGAATATATCCTTAGAAAATAAAACGGCGGTGATTTGCGGCAGCACACAGGGCATTGGGCTTGCCATAGCGCAGGAACTGGCGGCGCTCAACTGCCGCTGTATGCTGATAGCCCGCGATGAGAACCGCTTGCAGCAGGCCCTTGATTTGCTCAAAGGCGGCCGGGAAGGGCATGGCTATGCTGTAGCTGATTTTACCAGCAATGCAGAAGTGGAGCAGGCAATCACCCGCATCGTACAGCAGCAAACCGTACATATCCTCATCAATAATACCGGCGGCCCTGCTCCCGGAGCTATCACCGAAGCAGGCACCAGCCAGTTCAGCGGAGCTTTTTCGCAGCACCTGCTCAACTACCAGTTACTGGCGCAGGCAGTATTTCCCGGTATGAAGCAGGCAGGCTATGGGCGCATCATCAATATCGTTTCCACTTCAGTAAAAATTCCGATAGCCAACCTGGGCGTATCCAATACCATACGTGCAGCTACGGCGGCATGGGCCAAAACATGGTCGCTGGAAGCCGGGCCTTTTGGTATTACGGTAAATAATATCCTGCCGGGCTATACCAGCACACAGCGGCTGGACAGCCTGATAGCCACCAATGCTGCCAGGCAACAAATAACAGCGGCAGAACTGGCGCAGCGTATGCAGCAGCAGATACCGGCCCGGCGCTTTGGCAAACCAGCAGAAATTGCCGCCCTTGCTGCCTTCCTCGCATCGCCGGCCGCAGCTTATATCAATGGCGCCAGCATACCGGTGGACGGTGGCAGCACCGGCGCTTTTTAAACCTCATTAATTTTTGCCAGTATGAAATACGAAAACACCCTGGATTTTGCACAGCAGTGCGACACTGCTGACCCGCTTCACTCTTTTCGTGACCGGTTTATCATTCCGGTGCAGGATGGGAAAACCTTAACTTATTTTCTCGGCAACTCGCTGGGCCTGCAGCCGAAAAAAGCAAACGAATACATACAGCGCATCATGCAGGACTGGGCTACGCTGGGCGTGGAATCTTTTTTTCATGCGCCGGAACCGTGGATGGATTATCACGATTTCTTTAACCATACGCTCGCCGAAGTAACCGGTGCAAAGCCGCACGAAGTGGTGGTGATGAACCAGCTCACCGTTAACCTGCACCTGCTGCTGGTCAGCTTTTACCGCCCTGCGGGCAAACGGTACAAAATCATTTGCGAAGCCAAAGCTTTCCCCAGTGACCAGTATGCTTTTGAGACACATGTGCGGCATCACGGCTTTGACCCGGCTACGGCTATTGTGGAAGTGCACCCCCGGCCCGGTGAGCATAGCCTGCGTACCGGGGATATATTGCAAACCATAGCTGAGCACGGAGAAGAAACAGTGCTGGTGCTTTTCAGTGGCATCAATTACTACACCGGGCAGGTGTTTGATATCGCTTCCATTACAAAAGCAGCCCATGACGCCGGCGCCCTTGCCGGTTTTGACCTGGCTCATGCTGCCGGTAATATTCCTTTGCAGTTGCATCACTGGCAGGCAGACTTTGCCTGCTGGTGCAGCTATAAATATCTTAATTCCGGGCCTGGTGCTATAGGTGGCGCATTCATTCATGAAAAACATCATGAAGAAAACAGGCCACGCTTTGCCGGCTGGTGGGGTTATGATAAAGCTACCCGCTTCCGGATGCAGCCCGGGTTCAGGCCTATGCCTGGCGCAGCCGGGTGGCAGTTGAGCACTCCGGCTATGTTTTTATATGCAGCACACCGTGCAGCACTGCAAATAGTGGCAGATGCCGGGTGGCAAAATATTCTGAATAAACAAAAATCGCTCACCGGTTATCTCTGGTTCTTATTGCAGGATATTAAAAGCAGCGCTGCCGGGAGCCGTATCAACTTTATTACGCCGCAACATGAGCAGGAAAGAGGCTGCCAGGTCTCTATGCTGGTGCTTCACAATGGCAGGCAGGTATACGACCAGTTGATGCAGGCCGGCTTTATGGTGGACTGGCGGGAGCCTGATGTGATACGGCTGGCGCCGGTGCCGCTCTATAATACATTTGAAGAAGTATGGCGTTTTGCCCGTGCGCTGAAAACGATACTGGGCAGTTAGCGCCTCCGGAAAGTATGGAATAAAGTAAGAAATCAAGAGCCCATTTTTGAAAATAGGATGGAAACAGTCACCGCATTTTTACTTTTAATTTTTCACTTTTACCCCTCTTCCCTGTTTAAATGCTATGGCGGAGCAGAAGCACTATTGCTAATTATTAATTACTAATTACGACTCCCTTACCCGTTTCCTTTTATCTTCGCCGCATGAACCGCGAACAACTTGTAGCGCAAATACACCGGAAGCAATCTTATTTATGCGTGGGATTAGATACCGACCTCACTAAAATACCGGCACACCTTCACAAAGAAGCGGATCCTGTTTTCGCCTTCAACAAAGCAATCATTGACGCTACCCGCGACTATTGTGTAAGCTATAAAATCAACACCGCTTTTTATGAAGCCCTGGGCGTAAAAGGCTGGGAAGCGATGGAAAAAACGGTACGCTATATCGGCG
>DAOLFO010000207.1:0-5948 GCA_035326305.1 Chitinophagaceae bacterium | reverse complement strand
GAATACAATGTATGGGAAAAAGGAAAGCTTGGTATGCGGGTGCGGCAAAACTTCCTGGTGTTTAATGCCCGGCATAAGAACTGCATCATGGCCGTATATTTTTATAATGCGGTAAACAGTGAGCCTTTGCCTGATAAAAACCGTGTTAAAATGAATGCGGATGGTAAAGTGGCGGCCTATACTTATTTCAAGCCGGCGTTTGACCGTACACAGTATAACGATCTGTCTGTTTTTATGCCCTATGAAGAACTGGATCTGAACAATGGTGTATACCGGTTGAAATGTTATGTGGCACTGTTTGACGATAATGAGCAACTGATCAATAACAGTGGCTACCAGTATTTCACTTACCGGCAAACAGATGGCAGGGGTGGCAGCGGGGAAGAAGACCAGCTATTGAAAAACCCATGAGCATCCGGCGGGATTGTTATGCATCAAATTTTACACACTCCTTTAGTTCTTTTTCTGTGTACGCCAGCCTGTATTGCTTCAGCACTTCATCCGGCACACCGTTCCATTTATTAGGGGCATTGCCGGCATAGCCTATGTCTTTTACGCCTATCTCAGAAGTATAAAAACCGGTGGCGGTCAGGTTGCGCACCAGGGAGAAGAAGGCGGCACCCTGCTTCAGTTCCGGCTTTACTTTTTCCGGGTAAGCAATATCATCCACCATTGCTATTTTTTGCTGGTCAGTACAGGCTGTAAATGATTTGCCATACCGCTTCAGGCATTGCATATCCAGCCAGCGCAGGCCGCCCCGCATGGGCAACTGGTGCTGCGGCATATCCTTTACAATATATTCAATAAACTCCGGCACTTTGGCATCGGAAGCGCTGCCACTTATTTCATCTTTTGGTATAATGATATCGGCCAGCACGGTAATAGTGGCTATTTCCGCTTCAGTAAAAAACTTTCCTCTGGCTGCCAGCGCTTTTTCATGCGCCAGCTCCGGCTCATAGCGGTCAAGGTTCAGCTTTAGCTCATCTGCTTTTTTAGCGTCAGCTTTTTTATCATCTGCATTGCATCCTGCTGCCAGTGCGCCACCGGCCAGTGCGCCGGTCGCAATCAGTTTTAATGATTTCCTTCTGTCCATAGTGATCAAAATATTTATGGAAGATTAAAGATTTTGTTTTTTCATTTCATCAATGATGTATTCGCTGGCTCTCATGCTCAGTGCAAGGATAGTCCAGGTAATATTTTTATCAGCCTGTGATACAAACTGGCCGCCATCCACACAGAATACATTTTTACAATCATGCGCCTGGCTCCATTTGTTTAAAGCGGAGCGCCGCGCATCATCTCCCATACGCACTGTACCGGCTTCGTGAATGATTTCGCCGGGTTTGTTAAGCCCGTAATTATTTTCCGGGCCATCATCACCGCCCCAGGTAATGACGGCGCCCATATTATGCATGATTTCCTTAAAGGTTTCTTTCATGTGCTTTGCCTGCTTTATTTCATGCTCGCTCCACTTTACATTAAAGCGCAGCACAGGGATACCGTACTTGTCCACTACGTGGGGGTCTATTTCACAATAATTATGCTCATAGGCAACGGCTTCGCCGCGGCCTGCCATGCCTACACCAGCCCCGTAGAAGAAACGGTAATCTTCTTTGAGCGATGCCCCGTAGCCGCCTGCTTCTTTCTTTTTTTCTTTTACTAAAAATTTTCCGTTAAGGCTTTCAATGCCCCAGTTGAAGCCGTATGCCGGCTGGCCCATGCCGCCCCAGTATTCAATGTGATAGCCGCGGGGAAAATCAAGCTTCTTATTGTCCAGCCACCAGGGGGAATAAACGTGCATGCCGCCCACGCCATCTTCGTTGTAGCGTTTGCGGTCAAATAATGCAGGTATCACTCCGCCCACGGCAGCGCCGGTGGAGTCGTGCAGGTATTTGCCTACTACGTTGCTGCTGTTGGCAAGCCCGTTCGGATGGCGGGCTGATTTGGAATTGAGCAGCAGCCTCGCCGACTCGCAGGCGCTGGCAGCCAGTATCACCACGCGGCCTTCCACCTGGTACTCCTGCATATCATCTTTGCTCACATAAGATACGCCTGTGGCAAGACCTTCATTATTTGTCAGCACTTCCCTTGCCATGGCATTGGAGAGTATATCAATATTGCCGGTTTTCATGGCAGGGTAAATCAGCACATTCGGAGAAGAAAAGTCTGCTTTGTAGTAGCTGCAGTTGCGGCTGCACTGGCCGCAGAAGGCGCAGGCAGGCCTTTCCTTGTTATCGGGTAATTGCTGCGTGAGTATGGACAGGCGGGAAGGGATCACTTTTACACCTGCCTGTGTGGCCGCATTTTTTATCATCAGCTCATGCAGCCGGGGCCTGGGTGGCGGGAGAAAAATACCATCCGGCTCATTTTCCATTCCTTCCTGTGTGCCGAATATGCCAACCAGCCGGTCCACACGATCATAAAAAGGTTTGATATCATCGTAGCTGATGGGCCAGTTTTCACCCAGCCCGTCAATGCTCCTGCGTTTAAAATCTTTCGGGCCAAAGCGAAGGGATATGCGCCCCCAGTGATTGGTACGGCCACCCAGCATACGGCCCCTGAACCAGTCCCATTCTGTGCCACTGGCTTTTGTATAGGGCTCGCCTTCTATATCCCATCCGCCATAGCAGGCATCAAAGTCGCCAAAGGGGCGGTATTTGGTAGAGGCGCCGCGCCGTGGGGAGTCCCAGGGATTTTTAAACTGTGTAACATTCTTTACCGGGTCATACAGCGGCCCGGCTTCCACGATACAAACTTTTAATCCCGCATTGGCAAGAATATACGCAGCCATGCCACCGCCCGCACCTGAGCCTACAATGACTGCATCATATTTTTTTGGCTGCTTCTTGATCTGTAAATCTCCCATACTATTCAAAACAGGTTTTAATATCAGAATCAATGCCCAATTTACAGGGAATCGTTCATTTTACAGCAAGATTTTGTGATACTTTATTTAAGTGAATACCAGTAACTTTCCCAAAAGAGCAGCATTGGCGGCAGCTATATAAACAGCCGGCTTTCTTTCTTCTGATTAATATTGTATTTTCAAAGCAGCCATCATGAAATACCTGACCGTGCTGATTGCATTTATTTTACCTGCAGCCGTTGCGCAGCCGCAAGCCCCGGCTTATGACAGCTACCCGCCATATGCGGGCAGTGATCTCGGCCTGTTGTATTCCCCTTCCATGTCGCAGTTTCGTATCTGGTCACCCTATAGCGTGAAAGCAGAACTGCGGCTGTATACCGGCGTGAATGATAAAAAGCCAAAGCGGACAGTACGTATGAAGAAAAGCAGCGGGGGCACCTGGGCTGCTGCGGTAAAAGGAGATCAGAAGGGAATGTTCTACACTTTCCGGGTATGGAGAAATGGCGGCTGGTCGGCAGAAGTGCCCGATCCGTATGCAATTGCTACCGGTGTAAATGGAAAAAGGGCGATGGTCGTTGACTTGGAAACTACTAACCCGCCGGGCTGGGAAAATGACCGGATGCCTGCATTCAGCCATGCCGCCGATGCAGTTATTTATGAGCTGCATGTAAGAGATGCCACCATCCATGCCAGTTCCGGAGCAAAGCATAAGGGAAAATTTGCAGGCCTGGCAGAAACGGGAACAACGAATGCAGCAGGAGCTGGCACAGGGCTGGATCATATCCGGGAAATGGGAGTAACCCATGTGCACCTGCTGCCGGTATATGATTTTTTATCTGTGGATGAAACAAAGCTGAACACACCGCAATATAACTGGGGCTATGAGCCGCTCAATTACAATGTGCCTGAAGGTTCGTATGCCACCAATCCTTATGATGGTATTACCCGCATAAGGGAACTGAAGCAACTGGTACAGTCTTTTCACCAGCAGGGCCTGCGGGTGGTCATGGATGTGGTGTACAACCATACGATGCTCACAGAAAATTCCTGGTTTAATGAACTGGTGCCGGGGTATTATTACCGCCAAACGGCAGATGGAAAATTTTCCAATGCTACTGCCTGCGGCAATGAAACAGCCAGTGAGCGGCCGATGATGAGAAAATTTATCATCGAATCATTGCTGTACTGGGTAAAAGAATATCATATTGACGGTTTCCGCTTTGACCTGATGGGAGTGCATGATACCGAAACCATGCAGCAGATTGCTGACACCCTGCAAAAAGTAAAGCCCGGCATACTATTGTATGGTGAGGGCTGGACTGCCGGCGCATCGCCATTGCCGGACAGTATAAGAGCATTGAAAAAAAATGCAGCACAGCTCAACGGCATCGCAGTATTCAGCGATGATATAAGAGATGGGATAAAGGGCAGCGTGTTTGTAGAAGAAGAAAAAGGATTTGTAAGCGGCAGGCAGGGTATGGAAGCCAGCATACAGTTTGGCGTAGTAGCGGCTACCGCACATCCGCAGATAGATTATTCCAAAGTAAATTATTCCAGGGCGCCCTATGCCGTGGATCCGGGCAGCACCGTTACCTATGCAGAATGCCACGACAATCATGTGCTCTGGGACAAACTCGCCCTGTCATGTCCCGGTGCATCTGAAACGGAGCGTAAGCAGATGTACAAGCTTGCATTGTCCATCGTGCTCACATCGCAGGGCATCCCTTTCCTGCATGCAGGAGCCGAATTTTTGCGCAGCAAAAACGGGAATGAAAACTCGTATAATGCAGGCGACAGCGTGAATGCCATAAACTGGCAGCTTAAATCGCAGCACAGTGATATGACAGCGTATGTGAAAGCGCTTATCCAATTAAGAAAGGAACATCCGGCTTTCCGGCTGCGCACGGGAGAAGAGGTAGCCCGGTACCTGCGGTTTATCAAAAATGAGGAGCAGGTGGTGGCATTTACCATTGATGGGGCAGCAGCAGATGATAGCTGGAAAAAAATACTGGTGGTGTATAACGCATCCGGCAAATATTATATCCCCGATCAAAGCGATACCTGGAAATGCTGGTTGCTGCCGGGACAGCAACCGGTTGCACCGGGCGAAACCAAAGCAGTGCCACCTGTTTCCTGTATGATTTTTTATATGGACTAACAGCGGAAAAGCAGGCAGATCATTATTTTGGAAATTGTTTTCAGGTATTTTTTTTGATAATCATTATTTTTGAAGGGCTCGTTAGAGCGTTTGCTGACTGGTTTTTTGAAAGCACCGGAAGTATGTCTTAACCCATCAATGCTTAGAAGAACCTGTCATGCCCAACAAACCATCTGCCGATACAAGTAAGAAAGTAGAGCCTCTTGTAAAATTTATCAGCCAGATCGCCCCGCTGAACAAGGAGATTGAGAAATACATTTACGACCATTGTTTTCCTAAAAAACTGTTACGGGGAAAGTTTCTGCTGAAGCCGGGGGAGCATTGCCAGCATTATTATTTTATCCATAAAGGCCTGCTCCGGGCTTATATAAAATATGCAGGTAAAGAAATAACCACCTGGATCAATCCCGAAAATGAGATTACCACTTCTATCCGCAGTATGTCAAATAATGAGCCGTCGAGAGAATACATCCAGGCGCTGGAGGATAGTGATCTCATTGTGATCCCGTACACGGCGCTGCAGCAACTGTACGACAATTACCCGGTCATGAACACGATTGGGCGCATTGTGCTGGAGGAGTATTATGGCGGGGCAGAGGACAGGGCTTTTATTTCAAGGATACCCAATGCCGAAATGCGCTATGATCATTTCTTACGGTCGAGCCCGGAACTGGCTACCCGTGTGCCTTCAAAATATATAGCTTCTTACCTGGGTATGACAGAGGAGACACTTAGCCGCCTGCGGCGTAAGAAAACAATGAAAGAAAAGAAGGCGCTGTAGTGTTGCGTACAGGCGCCTCCTTCATTAATAGTTAACGTTATTGAGTTTGCCGAAGCGTTTAATACCGGTTTCTGTCCCTGTTATAGCCTCCGGGCTTGTTGTAATTATCACGGTTTCCATATCCTCCTCCACCGCGATTATTA
>DAOLFO010000206.1:0-5973 GCA_035326305.1 Chitinophagaceae bacterium | reverse complement strand
GTCCGCATGGCCCCTGGCATGGTACTACTACCTGCCAACTGCATATGCGGGCTTTCAAAGACGGTGACACCATCGTGGTGGAGCCCTGGCGTGCCAATGCCTTCCCGGTCATCAAAGACCTGGTGGTGGACCGCACCGCTTTCGACCGTATCATCCAGGCGGGGGGGTATATATCTGTCAATACAGGAGTACCTGTGGATGGGAATACCATTCCCATTGAAAAAGACAATGCGGACAAAGCCTTTGCAGCCGCTGCCTGCATCGGGTGCGGCGCCTGTGTAGCGGCCTGTAAAAACTCTTCTGCTTTGCTTTTTGTATCGGCCAAGGTATCTCACCTGTCGCTGCTGCCGCAGGGAGACCCGGAGCGAAAAACAAGAGCGCTCAGCATGGTGGCACAAATGGATAAAGAAGGGTTTGGCTCCTGCACCAATACCGGCGCCTGCGAAGCGGTATGCCCGAAAGAAATTTCTATCACCAATATTGCCCGCCTGAATGCCGAATACCTGAAAGCCGGGCTGGTAGCTGACACGAAATAAGAAGTGCGTACTTTATAGTTCTGCCTGCTAATGTTTACAGGGCAATCTTATCCAGCGTTACCGGCAATTGCCGTATACGTTTTCCCGTGGCATGATAAATAGCATTGGTTACCGAGGCGGCATAGCCAATCAGCGATATTTCTCCCATGCCTTTGGCGCCCATCGGGTTGATATAAGGATCGGGCTTATTGACAAACAGCACATCAATATGCGGCACATCTGCATTGACCGGCACATGGTAGTCGGCAAAATTGCTGTTGACATACCTGCCATATCGGTGATCAAAAATCGCTTCTTCTGTTAATGCCATACCAATGCCCCCGATCACACCGCCGATCATCTGGCTGGCTGCCGTTTTTTCGCTGATGATCTTTCCGGCGTCTGCCACGGGGACGATTTCTTTTATTTTCACTACGCCGGTATCAGGATGAACATGCAGTTTGGTAAAGTGAACGGAGAAAGAATAAAAAGAATATTTCTGCCGTTCCTCCCCGGCTTTCGAGTTGCGTGTCAGGTCAATTTCCTGCAGGTTGTTTCGCCTGAGCAATTCACCAAAGCTAATAACAGTATTTCCTGTTTGTATAGATCCGTTTTTAAAAGCGGGGGGCTGATCTCCCGGGTGGAAGTTGGTATCATGCGTTGCTTTGATCAGTTCGGTGAGCTTCTCTTTCACAGCCGTGCATACATCATGTACCGCAGCACCAACAGCAGAAGTGGTGCCGGAGCCGCCCTGGGTGGGAGCAGGTGGCAGGTTGGAGTCGCCCAGCTCAAATTTTATTTTATCATAAGGCAATCCCAGTATATCCGCAGCTATCTTCACCATAGCAGTGCCTGTGCCCGGGCCGATATCGCTGGCAGCGCTTTGTATCAGCAGGGTACCATCGGCACGCAACAGCGCACGGGCGGAAGCAGGGGAGCGGTAAGCGCCAAATATGCCGCTGCTCATACCATAGCCCACCAGCATACCATCTTCCTGCATGGATTTGGATGTGCGGTTCCGCTTGTACCAGCCTATTTTTTCTGTACCCAGCGCATAACATTCTTTTAAAAATTTGCTGGAATAAGGCAGCCCGTTTTCAGGATCTTTGTCTGCATGATTGCGTATACGCAGTTCCACAGGATCTATATTCAGCTTATATGACAGCTCATCTAATGCCGACTCCAGGGCAAAGGCACCCGTGGCTTCACCAGGCCCGCGCATCCAGGTAGGTACGCTTACGTCGAGATGGGCCAGCTTATACAAAGTGTCTACATTCGGGCAGGCATACATGATCTGCGACATGCGCACCACTCCCTCTGTAAATTCTTCATACGTAGCACTGGCGCCCACTGCTTCATGGGTGATGCCCTGCAGCAGTCCGTCCCGGCTGGCACCAATTGCTATTTTTTGCCAGGTGAAAGGGCGATAGCCGGTCATCGTAAACATCTGGCTGCGGTCAAGCATCAGCTTTACCGGCCTGTTTACTTTTCTGGCGCCCAGTATCGCCGCCACCTGGTAGGGCCAGGTACGGATGGCCATACCAAATCCACCGCCTACAAAGGGAGAAATGACATTGACATTATCTGCAGGTACGCCAAAAAGCTGCGCATAAGTGCGCTGTGCTGATTTTACACCCTGCGTTTTATCATACACGGTTAATTTATCTGCTCCTTCCCATACAGCGATGATGCTGCCCATTTCCATGGGGTGATGGATCTCATGCGGCAGCAGGAATTCACCTTGTACTGTTACAGGCGCTTTTTGCCAGGCGCCGGCCTCTCCGCGTTTATAAGGAGCCCCGCCTCTTTTGGGCGCTTGTGCTTTGTCTTTTATTTTCAGTAAGTCGGTTTGCGGTGCTTCTTTTTGATAAGCCACTTTTACCAATGAAGCGGCATGTACAGCCCTTTCACAGGTATCAGCAATTACTAAAGCTACCGGCTGTCCGTCAAAATAAATTTTATCACTGGCAAACAGTTTCAACCCACCGGGGCCTGTATCACCTTCTGCAGCGGCATAGCCCGGGATATTCGGCCGGTTGAGATGGTGAATTACTGCCAGCACGCCGGGTGCATTTTCCGCAGCCTTCACATCATATGCTTTAATTGTGCCTTTAGCAATACGGCTGCCAACCAGTACGCCGTACACCATACCGGCAGGGCGGTACTCTGCTGCATAAGTGGCGCTGCCGGTTACTTTTTGCCTGCCGTCTACGCGGTCAATAGTGCCTGGTAAATTAAAATCGCTCATGAGTATTTTAGTTATGCCTGTGATGCCCGGTGCAATGCTTCTGCTATGGCAACAGGCGACATCTTTATTTTAAAATCATTTTCACCAAAGCCTTTTGCTTCTTTTACAGCCAGCTTTCCGGCTTCTTTAAAGGTGGACATGGAAGCCTGCCTGCCCTGTAAAAAAGCTTCTGCTTCCTGCAGCCGCCAGGGCTTGTGCGCCACGCCGCCCATGGCCAGGCGGGCAGATTTTATCCTGTTGTTTTCCAGCTCAAGCGCCGCCGCCACGGAGATAAGCGCAAAGGCATACGAGGCACGGTCACGGAGCTTTAAATAATGCACATGACGGGTGTAAGGGTGGGGTGGTATATACACACCTGTAATGATCTCCCCGGCTTTTAGATTATTGTCCAGCTCAGGATTTGATCCCGGTAAGCGGTGAAAATCAGTAAAGGCAATTGTTCTTGTAGTTTTTGGCCCGGCAATGGTCACCTGTGCATCCAGCGCTGCCAGCGCCACACACATATCGCTGGGATGTACAGCAATGCATTTGTCACTGGTACCAAAGATGGCATGCATCCGGTTGTACCCGCCGATAGCGCCGCAACCGGAGCCTGGCTGGCGTTTATTGCAGGGCATAGCTGTATCATAAAAATAAGTGCAGCGGGTACGCTGCATCATATTGCCGCCTACTGTAGCCATATTGCGCAGTTGTGCGGAAGCGCCTGCCTGCATGGCCTGTGATAATAAAGGGTGCTTTTTCAAAACAATTTCGTGGGCTGACAAATCACTGTTGATAACCAGTGCCCCGATGGATAATCCCCGGCTGTTTTCTTCCACCTGCTTTAAAGGCAGGCTGTTGATATCAATGAGCCGGGCAGGCGCAGTTACACCTTTCTTCATCAGGTCTACCAGGTTAGTGCCGCCAGCTATCAGCCTGGCTGCCGGGTATCTGGCCAGCGCATCCGTGGCTGCCTTTACGGTAAGTGCCCGTGTATATTCAAAGTTGATCATACGGCCTGCCCTCCTTTTTTTACTTCCATAATAGCGGCTGTGATATTAGGATAAGCGCTGCAGCGGCAAATATTCCCGCTCATGTATTCGCTAATTTCCGCTTCATTGTTTGCATGTCCTTCGCGGATGCAGGCGATGCCGCTCATGATTTGCCCCGGTGTGCAGTACCCGCACTGGAAAGCATCGTGCCTGATGAATGCTTCCTGAAGCGGATGCAGATCGTCGCCTTTGGCAACACCTTCGATTGTCGTTATCTTTTTGCCCTGCTGCATTACGGCAAGTGTGAGGCAGGAGTTGATACGCCGCCCGTCCACATGCACGGTACAGGCGCCGCATTGCCCGTGGTCGCACCCCTTTTTGGTACCGGTCAGTTGCAGTTGCTCCCGCAAAAAATCAAGCAGGGTAACACGCGGCTCTGTATCCAGCGAGTAAGCTTTGCCATTTACTTCCAGCGATAAGGGGATTTTTTCAAAGCGGGCTGCAATTGCTTCATCCTGCTCACCAGCTTTCAGCAGGGCAGGCGGGGTGAGGGTAAGCGCAGCCAGCACAGTACTTTTTTTCAGGAAATCACGACGGCTGTCGCCGCAGGCTTCCTGCTGCTTGTGTGGATCATTCATATCAGAAAGTTGGAAACCGAATTTACCTTTTCTTTTTGTAAAATGAACAGGGGAGCATCATCTATGTGAAATATAAGAAGGCGGAATGTAAAGTGTATAATTAAAATTTAAGATTTACGCTGTAATTACCTGGGAGGTATAGGGCAAAAGACGTAAGGGGTATAGTGTAAAAGTTTACTGCATGGTAACCGATGATGGTTGTTTGCCCTTAAGGCTTCAGAATTGCTGACTTGCCGCAGCTTCCGGTTTTTGGCTGGCACCATTCCCCTTGGATTTTTGGCTGTCATCCAATTCATGATTGCCGGCTCATCCCTGCAACTTATTAGTCTCTGCGCTTATTTGTATCTCTCTATTACCATATTTGTTCCTTACGCTCTGTGGTAGTTTGTAGAGCCGGTAACTTTAAACATCAAACTTCTTAATCCATTTAAATTTTCCAAACTCTTACACCACCGCTTTACGCAGCTTTACTAATTGTTGCAGCAATGGCTCCAGCAAGTCCAGTTGCAGCATATTTGCTCCGTCGCTCAGCGCTTTGGCCGGGTTAGGATGGGTTTCAATAAAAAGACCATCTGCCCCTGCAGCTATAGCAGCTTTGGCGATAGTGCCGATCAACTGAGGATTTCCGCCTGTAACACCACTGGACTGGTTAGGCTGCTGCAGCGAATGTGTTACATCCATTACCACGGGTTGCTGATGGGCCTGCATCCAGGGTATATTGCGGTAGTCCACCACCAGGTCCTGGTAGCCGAAGGTAGTGCCCCTTTCGGTCAGTATAATTTTTTCGTTGCCGGTATTTCGTATTTTTTCCACGGCAAACTTCATGGCCGGTCCGCTCAGGAACTGACCCTTTTTCACATTTACGATTTTGCCTGTTTTTCCTGCTGCCTGCAGCAGGTCGGTCTGCCGGCACAGGAAAGCAGGTATCTGGAGAATATCAATATATTTTGCAGCCACTGCGGCTTCTTCGTGCGCATGAATATCAGAAGTGGTGGGAAGCTGATAAGCATCGCCCACTTTCTTTACCAGGGCCAGCGCCGCTTCGTCACCTATGCCGGTAAACGAATGGTCGCTGGTGCGGTTGGCTTTGCGGTAAGAGGCTTTAAACACATAAGGGATGCCCAGGTTGCTGCAAATGCCGGACACCCTGTCCGCCACTTCCATTACCAACTCCTCACTTTCCACCACACAGGGGCCAGCTACCAGGAAAAAATTGTTTTCATCAACCGATTGCTTTGCAAAAAGATCCTGTAAAAACTTATCCATGGCGCAAAGGTAATACGTTTGCGCATTGCGGAATTTGGAATTTGACAGTCCGCACTACATCTTTGCGATAAAATATGGCTGCATGCAAAAAGAAAAGATACTGGTCATCGGGGCTTCCGGGCAAATAGGAGTGGAGCTTACGCTGGCCCTTCGCAAAATATATGGCAATGCAAATGTGATCGCTTCTGACCTGCGGGAAGAAAATGAACTGCTGAAAGGCACCGGCCCTTATGTAAGCATGGACGTAACGAATAAAGAAATGCTGCATGTGCAGGTGATACGCCAGAACATTACACAGATATACCTGCTGGCTGCTATTCTTTCCGCCACCGGCG
>DAOLFO010000205.1:0-5983 GCA_035326305.1 Chitinophagaceae bacterium | reverse complement strand
CCTGCGCATAAAAGATCCGGCCGAAGTATCCAGGCGGCACCTTGAAGCTTTTGTCTATCATATCAGCTACTACACACTGCTGCCCGGCAGGGAAGAGCCGGAATTATTAAAAACACACAGCGGATCACTGCAACTGCTCTGGGAGTTGGGCTTCCGGAGCCCGCAGCAGGAGAAAAGAGTGTTTACCGGCATGGATAGCGTCATTGCCTACTGTAATGACTTTGAGCAGGAGCGTGACAACCTGCCTTATGAAATAGACGGCATGGTGATCAAAGTAAATGATGTAGCCCTGCAGGATAAAATGGGTATGACCTCTCATCACCCCCGTTGGGCAATAGCGTACAAGTTTAAAGCCCGGCAGGCCACCAGCAAACTGCTGAATGTAGAGTTCCAGGTTGGGCGCACCGGCTCTATAACGCCGGTGGCAAAAATCCAGCCGGTGCCGATTGGCGGTGTTACGGTAAGTTCTATCTCCTTGTTTAACGAAGACATCATCCGGGAAAAAGATCTGATGATAGGTGATACGGTGCTGGTGGAAAGGGCAGGCGATGTAATTCCCTATATCGTTAAATCGCTGGCGGAAGTAAGAACAGGCGGAGAAAAGGCAATAACATTTCCCACGGCCTGCCCGGTATGCAGCGGGCATTTATTTAAAGAAGAAGGGGAAGCCGTATGGCGCTGTGTGAATATTGAATGCCCGGCACAGGTGGTGGAGCGCATGATACATTTTACCAGCAAAGACGCCATGGATATCCGCGGCTTTGGTGAAGCCAACGTACGCAAGTTTTATGAGCTGGGCCTGCTGAAAGATATTCCCGGCATTTATACACTTGACTTTGAAAAAATCGGTACGCTGGAAGGGTTTGGGAAAAAATCGATTGACAATTTACAGGCGGCCATTGAAAAATCAAAGCAGCAGCCGCTGCACCGGCTCATGTTTGGTCTTGGTATCCGTTTTGTGGGTGAGACCACAGCCAAGACACTGGCCAACCATGTGAGCCATTTGCTGGATTTAAAAAATTATTCCCCGGAGCAACTGCAAACGCTGGAAGATATCGGGCCCAAAGTGGCCGGCAGCATTTCTCATTTTTTCAGCAACGGCAGCAACCTGCAGATGCTGCAGGAACTGGAAGCCCTGGGGCTGCAACTGAAAAATACAAAGAAAGAGAAAAGAGAAGGTGGCGGATCGCTGGAGGGCCTCACTTTTCTGTTTACCGGCACACTGCCCACGCTGAAAAGAAATGAAGCAGAAGCTATGGCCGAAGAAAAAGGAGGCAAGATAGTCAGCGGCGTCAGCTCAAAATTAAACTACCTGGTGGTGGGAGAAGAAGCAGGCAGCAAGCTGGAGAAAGCAAAAAAAATAAATACCGTTAAGATCATCTCTGAAGCAGAATTTTTAGAGATGATCGGGCAATAACCAAACAATCATATTGTATGCTTAGAAATAATACTATTAAATTTCTGAAAGACCTCTCTAAGAATAATAACAAGCCCTGGTTTGATGCACACCGCAGCCGGTATGAAGCAGCAAGGGCCGACTTTGCTGATTTCATACAGGCCGTTATTGACCAGCATGGCAAAAAAGACCCGGGCATTGCAAACCTGACGGCAAAGGAATGCATGTTCCGCATTAACCGGGATGTCCGCTTTTCCAAAGACAAATCACCGTATAAAACAAATTTTGGCGCCAGCATCAACCAGGGAGGCAAGCAATCAATGGTAACTGCCGGGTATTATTTTCACCTGCAGCCGGGCGGTCATTCCTTTACCGGCGGTGGCATCTGGATGCCGCCTGCTGAAGAGCTGCGAAAAATAAGACAGGAGATAGATTATAATTTTTCTGATTTTAAAAAAATCATCACCGCTGCTCCTTTTAAAAAAGTATACGGCGACCTCTCCCATGAAGCTGAATATAAGCTAAGCCGGCCGCCCAAAGGATACGAAGCAGACAACCCGGCCATTGAATACCTGAAGCTGAAAAGCTTCCTGGGCGGACTGGCTATTACGGACACTGACCTGGCAGGTAAAGATTTAGTGAAAAAAACCGCTGCCGCTTTTGCAGCCCTGCAGCCGCTGATTGTTTTTTTAAATAATAGCATGGAAGGATAGGTAATGAAAGCACCAAATTCCAAATAACAAAGAATAGTAAATAATTGCGTAAATCTGCTTTGAAAGCAGGAAGAACATAGAGGCTCCTAAGTCCGGAGACTTAGGAGAGCGACCTGGCGGGCAATAACCGGCCCTATAAAGCTGATTTTCACCTCATCAGAATGCGAAAAAAGCAATGAAACAGGTTTTAACAAAAAAGATTTGTCAAATTCAATGTTTAAACATTAATTTTGTATTCTAAAATTTATTTACCATGGCAACCTGGACTATTGACACAGCACACTCAGAGATAGGTTTTAAAATCAAGCACCTTGTTATCTCTACCGTTTCCGGCAAGTTCCATTCTTTTGAAGGCAAACTGGAAGGCGACCCCGCTGACCTTACCAATGCTAAAGTTTCTTTTGCTGCCGATATTGACAGCATCTCTACCGGCAACGATCAGCGGGACGGCCACCTGAAGTCTCCTGACTTTTTTGACGCGGCCAATCATCCCAAACTGGAATTTATTTCCACTGGTATTGAAAGCAAAGGCAGTGATGAGTACACCATTACCGGCGATCTTACCCTGAAGGGCACTACCAAATCCATTAAGCTGAATGCTGAATTTGGCGGTATTCAAAACAATATGTACGGACAGACGGTAGCCGGCTTTGAAGTGACCGGCAAAATCAACCGCCAGGATTTTGGCCTTACCTGGAGCGCTGTAACCGAAGCAGGCGGCATCGTGGTAAGCGATGAAGTAAAGCTGGCCATTAACGTAGAGCTGGTAAAAAGTTAGGCAATTGTTCTTTATATAAAGTAAAAGCCATTGCTCTTATCGCAATGGCTTTTTTATGCTAATGGTAGAAAACACCTGTTTACAGCAACCCTTTCTCCACTAAGTATTCTGCTATCTGCACCGCATTGGTAGCGGCGCCCTTGCGCAGGTTATCGCTTACCACCCAGAGGTTAAGTGTATTGGGCTGGCTCTCATCACGGCGGATACGCCCTACAAATACTTCATCTTTCTCATGCGCATCCATCGGCATGGGATATTGCTGCGCAGCCGTGTCATCCACCACCACCACACCGGGTGATGCCGCCAGCAGGCTCCTCACCTCTTCCAGCGCATAGTCATTGGCAAACTCCACGTTTACCGCTTCACTGTGGCCGCCCATCACCGGTATGCGCACAGTAGTGGAAGTAATGCGGATAGTATCATCCCGCATAATCTTGTTCGTCTCCTTCACCATTTTCATTTCTTCTTTTGTATACCCATTGTCAAGGAATATATCAATCTGCGGGATTACGTTCAGGTCAATAGGATATTTATACGCCATCGGGTATTCGCCATTGCTGCCCTTTACCTGCTTTTCCCGCTCACCCTTCAACTGGTCAACAGCTTTCACTCCCGTACCGGTTACGCTTTGATAGGTGCTTACCACAATACGCCTGATACCATATTTTTTATGCAGCGGGTTTAAGGCCACCACCATTTGTATGGTAGAGCAATTAGGGTTAGCAATGATTTTATCCTCTTTTGTCAGCACATCCGCATTGATTTCCGGCACCACCAGCGGCTTATCAGGGTCCATGCGCCAGGCAGAAGAGTTGTCAATAACGGTAATGCCCGCTGCTGCAAAACGGGGGGCCCACTCCAGCGAAGTGCCGCCACCTGCAGAAAAGAGCGCCACGGCTGGCCCGGCCGCAATAGCATCTGTCATGCTCACCACCTTGTACTTCTTTCCTTTAAATTCAATTTCTTTTCCTACCGACCGCTCTGATGCCACCGGCAGCAATTCAGTTACCGGGAAATTTCTCTCTGCCAGCACCTGCAACATTTTGGTACCTACTAATCCTGTAGCGCCCACTACTGCAACTTTCATGTTTTGTGTCCCCCCAGCTTCCCCTTCGGGAAGGTTTTAATTTTTTAAATAAATAAACGCTGATAAAAAAACAGGCCCTCCGTTTGTAGGAAGGCCTGCTGCTATTTTATGCTGGTACATACCACTACGCAAACCTTCCACCGGAGTGTTTCTTTGTGCGCTTTGTATGCTTCATCATTTTTATCATAACGGCCACAAAAATAACGGCCGGCCACTTTGTATCCAAACATTGGCTATAATTTTTTCCGGCTGCGGCACGAACAGATGTTTGACGTACCTTTCCGTAAGTATGAAAAGCACCCTCCTGCTCCTGCTGCTGGCAGTAACCTGCAGCCAGTTGCCCGCCCGGCAACGCTATTCTATTGTAATAAATGAAATCATGGCCGACCCCTCACCAGAGGTGGGGCTGCCCGGCAATGAATGGATAGAGCTGATGAACCGGTCAGGCGCTGCCATCAACCTGCGCGGCTGGCGTATTGGTGATGCGGCCGGGGAGAGCGGCATGCTGCCCAATTTTATTTTGCAGCCCGGCGCTTTTGTTATTATATGTACAGGCAGCGCCGTTAATGTGATGTCGGCATTTGGCGCCACTGTTTCCGTTACCAGCTTTCCCTCATTGGGTAATGACGGTGACCTTGTTTATCTCAAATCGCCGGAAGGGCATATTGCTCATGCAGTGCAGTATGAATCTTCCTGGTATGCTAATGAGTTGAAGAAAGAAGGCGGATGGACGCTGGAGATGATGGACCCTTCACTTCCATGCGGCGGGCAGGAAAACTGGACAGCCAGTACTGATATACGCGGGGGCACACCAGGAACAGTGAATGCCGTATTTGCAGCAAGGCCGGATGAAGATGCGCCTGCTGTATTGCACGCATACACTACCGATGCCTACACTATCCACCTTGTGCTGAGTGAGCCGGCGGATAGCGCTGCCGCCGCTAACCTCTCCGGCTACAGCATCAGCGATGGTATCAGCATCCTGTCAGCAGCAGGCATGCCGCCACTTTACCAGGAAATAAAGCTGACACTGGCACAACCGCTGCAGGAAGAAAACATATATACCATCACCATTACACAGCTCAGCGACTGCAATGGCAATACCATCCCGGCGGCACAGGAAGTAAAAACAGGCCGGCCATCCCCCGCAGCTAAAGCAGATGTGGTCATTAATGAACTATTGTTTAACCCGCGGCCTGATGGCTATGACTACATAGAGCTGTTTAACCGGAGCCAGAAGCTGATTGACCTGGGCTCCCTGCATATTGCCAACCGGAGCAGTGCCGGTGATATCAATGATATTACGCGTATTCTTCCTTCGTCCCGCTACCTGTTTCCGGATGAGTACATCGTCATTACCCAGGATGCGCAGAACCTGGCAAAGCAGTATCATGTAAAAAATCCCGGCGCAGTTATCTCCCTGTCATCGCTCCCCTCTTACCCGGATGATAAAGGGAGTGTAATACTGCTGGAGGCACAGGGAAACATGACTGATGAGGTAGCTTATCATAAAGACTGGCACTTTAAGCTCATCAGCGATGCAGAAGGTGTGGCGCTGGAGCGCATCAACCCCGACGACACTTCCCAAAAAGCAGCTAACTGGCACTCCGCCGCCTCCACCGCCGGCTATGGCACACCCGGCTACCAAAACTCACAGTACAAAAAACCACAGGGCATTACCGCCACTTTTGAAGTAAAGCCAAAAGTGTTTTCACCTGACAATAATGGCACCGATGATATAGCCACCCTGCAATACCAACTGGATGAACCGGCCTATGTGGCCAACGTCACCATTTTTGATGCGGCCGGCCGGCCGGTACGCAGCCTGGTGCGTAATGCCCTGCTCAGCACTACCGGTTACTGGCACTGGGACGGGCTGAATGATAAAGCACAAAAGCTGCCTGTTGGTACCTATATTTTCTTTATCGAAATATTTAATGCGGAAGGTAAAAGAGAGCGGTTTAAGCAAACCGTGGTGCTGGCGCGGCGGCTGCAGTAGGTTTTAAGAT
>DAOLFO010000204.1:0-6010 GCA_035326305.1 Chitinophagaceae bacterium | reverse complement strand
AGCGAAGTCCATGTCCAGTTACTTTTCATGAGCCTTTCATTAAGTTTTCTCAGGTGCCAACGGTTGTTTCCCGTTCCGGCAGGGAGTGGTGCAACCGTTTACAAAATGAATGGCCGGCCTCCCCAATAAGCACGGAAATTTGTTTCGTAAGATAACACGTATCCCGTGCAAAGAAAACAATATGAAAGGGGGCTGCCTATAGTCTGATTTAGTTTATCCTGTCGGCAAACGACGATACCGGATGTAGTTAAGAAATGACACCTGAAGCCGTATATACTTATATTATATAAGGGTAAACACCTTTGCAGCTATACCTTATCCAGGTATTTCCTGATTGCTTTCAGCAGGGGAAGTGGCAGTGTATCCTTTTCAATAAACTCACTGGCGCCAGCTTCTATTACTTTTTGCTTATACTGTGCAGCCGGGAACATGCTCAGCACAATTATGGCAGGTATTTTTTTACCTGCTGCTTTTATTTTTTCCAGAAAATAAAAAGCCCCTCCACCCGGCATATACAAATCGGATATCACAATGTCCCAGTGAGCAGGCAGGGTTTTTTCAAGCAATTGTACTGTAGAGACGGCTTCTTCAATATACAGCCCCGGGAACTCTTCCTGCAGGGTATCTGTCAGTACCTGGCGCATATCCGGATGATCATCGGCTATGAGGATTTTGATCATAACGGGCTGTTGATTATCAGCCTGTGAAAATAAATCTTTAGCCGGCGGCGGCCTGTAGGCCACCTGCAAAAAAAGCTGTAGTATAAAATCTACACCAGGCTGCGCTGCTTCAGATAATCTTCTTTTCTATTGCATACCGGGTGAGCTCTGCATTCGATTTCAGGTTCATCTTATCCAGTATACGGGAGCGGTAGGTGCTCACTGTGGTACTGCTGAGCATAAGCTGCTGTGCAATGTCGGATACCGATTTGCCATCGGCCAGCAGGCGAAATACATCAAACTCCCGGTCTGAGAGCAGCTCATGCGGGGCCTTATTGCTGTCATCGCCAAAAGCGTCCACCAACTTGTCCGCTACTGCAGGTGTGATGAATTTGCGGCCCCGCTGTATAGTTTGTATGGCCTTAATGATATCTTCATGAATAGCATCTTTGCTGAGATAGCCCGAAGCACCCGCCTTCAGCACCCGCAGCGCATACTGATCTTCCGGATACATGCTCATGATCAGCACCGGCAGCCGGGTATTCAACTGGCGAATCTGGCTCAGTGCATCCAGCCCGCTGCGCCCGGGCATATTCATATCACAGATAACGATGTCCCAGCCATTGCTCATCACCTGCGCCAGCAGCGACTCTGCATCGGCAGCTTCCCCTATCACAGCCGATGGGTATTCTTCCAGCAATATCTGCTTCAAACCTTTCCTTACTACGGCATGATCATCTGCAATTAAAATTTTGAACATATCCTTATACGTTTAAGCTTCCTGTTGCGAAACAGTCAGCGTTACAGTTACAATCGTGCCTTTGCCCGGCTCACTGGCAATTTGATACCGCCCGCCGATATCAGCAGTGCGCTCCCGCATGCCCAGCAGCCCAAGCGTCCGGCGCCCCGGCTCACTGGCATCAAACCCCTTGCCATTATCCTGTATCCGCATAGTAAGCAAATGATCCGAAACATCAAGATCGATATATACGGAAGTGGCTTCTGCATGGCGGCTTACATTTGTCAGTGACTCCTGCAAAATTCTGAACAAAGCTATTTTGTGCGAATCCGGTAAAGATATTTCATGTGATGGAATAGAAAAGGTTACTTCAAGCCCTGATCGTTTTTTAAATTCTTCCAGGTGCCATTCCATAGCGGCACTAAGGCCCAGGTTATCCAGCAGGCTGGGGCGCAACTCGGCAGCTATTCTCCGTATCGTTGTTACTGTTTTATCAATTACACCCAGCAAATCGGTTATTTTCTGCTGTATGGACGGGTTTGCATCAGCAAGTTTTTTGCCCAGCCAGGATATATCCATTTTCATAACGGTGAGCAACTGCCCCAGCTCATCATGAATCTCCCGTGATATATGCAGCCGTTCTTTTTCCCTGATATTTTGCAGGTAGCCGGTCAACTGGCGTATTGACTGGTATGACTCCTTCAGCTTTTCTTCCGCATTTTTTAATTCGGTAATATCAATGCCGGTGCCCAGCAGGCAGGGCCTCCCCTGGTACTCCAGCAGCACGGCCCTGAAATAATACGGTGTCAGCTTTCCGTCTTTACTTAAAAAGCTGGCGCTGGCATCATTCTCCCCTTTTTCAAACACGGTGGCAATGCGGCTGCTGATGTATTCTTTTTCATCATCCGGAAAAAGATCGACCGGGTGCATACCGGAAATTTCCGCAGCGCTGTAGCCCGTTACTTCCTCCAGCCGCTTATTCCATCTTATAAAGCGTCCCTGCTCATTATAAAAATAAAATACGCCGGGCAGGCTGTCAATCAGTTTGTCTGCTATACCTCTTGCCTCCGATACTTCCTGCTCTTTTTTCTTTTGCTCAGAAATATCCCTGATAAATACAGAGAGGCCATTTTCCGAAGGATAAATATTGCTTTCCTGCCACAGATCCAGGCGGGGATGATAGTCTGTCACCTTTACATGCTCCTGCATTTTCATCGCCCTTATGAGCGCTGTATGCATGACAGAGCCAACAATTCCCGGCAGCTCCTGCTCCATTTCTTTTCCTGCCAGTGATGATCTGTCCCTGCGCAATATCTCTGCCGCCCGCTTATTGACATAGGTAAACCGGAACTGGCTGTCCAGCGCTACAAAGCCATCTGTCACCCGTTCAAACATTTCTTTCAGCTCCATTGTTTTATTTTCCACCTGCGATGTAAGCGATTCATTAAATTGTTTCAGGCGGTCTTCTATCTTCTTTTTTTCAGTGATATCGCGGGCAAAGCCAATGAACAGTTGCTGCTCATTTACCAGCAGCGGCGATATGCGTAGCGATATGTCCAGCCGGGTATTATCCTTACGCACGGCCCACAGATCAATCGTTTTTTCTAAAAGATGGCCCTGGCCTGTTTCTAAATATCGCTTTAACCCTCTTTCATGGCTTTCCCTTAGTTCCTGTGGTACAATAAGCATAGCAAGTGGCCGGCCAATCGCCTCTGCATCAGTCCATCCAAAAAGGGTGGTTGCCTGCGGGTTCCACCGCTCTACCAGCCCCCCGCTGTTCATCACAATGACAGCATCAGGAGCATTATCAAAGATGGCCCTTATCTGCCCTTCGCTGCTGTGCAGCAATGCCCGTGCCTGCAGGCCGGCAAGCTCCTGCTTATTCAGGCTGGCGGCATTATAGGCTATGAGCAGCAGGAACAAAAGGATAACAATCAGCACAGGCAGCGCTATACCAATTTCATTTTTATATATTCCGTCAGCAGGGCCCCACAGCCGCAGCAAGCCAAATAAAACAGGCGCAAGAATAGCTGCAGGAATAAGCTTTCTCGCCATGGCGCTGCCGCTTAGCCTGCCGGTAAGCAGCAGCATCCATTCCCTGCCTGATGTATAAAATAAAATGACAAGGCCAAGTGTAAAAAATAAAAACCCTGAATGCAGGGCGATGGGTGCAAAGGCCAGGTAACCATACAGCAATTTTGACTGGTAAATGTATCCCAGCAAAGAAAACAGGCCAAGCAGAAACAGCAGGATGGACAACAGTTGGGCCAGCCTCGTCATTTTGCTTTGCGGGAAAGATAGAAACAGCAGGGCGGCACCGGCAATAAGCAGGTACAAAGCAGTAATATAGCTCATGCGGCCGCCGCCAGGCTCCGGAAGCAGGAGGCCGGGATAAAGCAGCTCATCAATGTGTAAAGGAATAGCTGCAATACCATCTGCCATTCTGAGCAGCCCGGCCAGCAGCACCAGCAGTGCCAGGGCCCGCCCAGCCGGCAGCCGGATGTTGCCGGGTGCAGGCCGGGCAATGCAGAAAAAAGAAAGGGCACAAAGCAGGAAGCACAGGGCCGTTACCGGGTTCATGGCTGCCCTGTACTGGCCGGCCGTTTTCAGCCAGCGGTTGTCGGCCTGCCAGCCAACCAGCACGGCTATAGCAATAAGCGCCACTATGCCCGCAAGCACATAAGCGCATAATTGTAATCGCTTTTGAAGCGACTGGTTGATCGGCGTGTTCATACAGACTGTCCTTTCTTATCTTTAAACATAGTAGCTTAAGCTTACCGGCACGGCGATACCACCATCCACTAACCGATGTATTGATCATAAGCAGCAACAAACATGGGGGTAAACAACTGCAGGCGCCTTATGGCAATTGCCGTCCGAAAAACGATCCTGCTTCTCGCACACTCATAGTGTTAGCCTGCAAATCCTGGCTGAGGCAAAAAAGACAGGCAAATATAAATTGCCCTCTTTTAGTTTTTTCAGAGAGTCAGATAAGGTTTACGATTTTAAGTTAAGACAAAAAACAGGGATAGCAAAACATACCTCCCGGGTTCTCTTCCTGCTATCACTGTATAGATGAAAAGCTAAGTACAAACACTTACCTCTTTTTTGATTGACCTGCATCAATACTGATTTTACGTTTTATCTTATTACAAAACTGAAAACGAAAATTTGCTTTCGTAGTTTTCCAGCAAAGCGGCACTGTGATCAGGTAATTTCTCTTGATTTGCACATAAACAGTGTTTTACAGCTTGCAGTTATCCACACCGCATACTATTTTCATCCCCGTATTCGTTTTTATTCCGGTCAAAAAATCCGTACCCTCTTGAAAACTTTTTTAAACACCGCCGGGTTTATTGTTTTGTTGTCCCTGTTCAGCTTTTCGCCTTTACCGGCTCCGGGCATACCTGAAAACAATAAATCATTCATTGATGCAGCCCCGGTCAACCCGTTTTCCCCGCTGTATGATAAATTAAATCTTGATGAGCAGGGCTTATCTCAAAAAGCATTTGATGCAGCCTGCACCGGCTACCAGCAATTGCTGGAGGAAAAAACAATAGCAGAGCCCGGCTACCTGGTCATTTGTGATTTTAGCCAGTCTTCAAAGAAGAAACGCTTCTATCTGCTTGACATGGCCGGTGAGCAACTGGTAAAACAGACTTATGTGGCGCATGGTAAAAACTCGGGATCGGAGTATGCCACCCGTTTTTCCAACAAGCCACAGTCGCTGCAGAGCAGCCTCGGATTCTATATTACCCGCCATACCTATTATGGCCAGCATGGCCTGTCGCTCAGGCTGGATGGGCTGGAAAAAGGATTTAATGATAAAGCAATGGCACGGAACATAGTCGTGCATGGAGCAGATTATATTGAGGAAAAATGGCTGCAGCAAAATAACAGCATGGGCCGCAGCTTTGGCTGCCCCGCACTGCCCCGCGAAGAGAGCCGGGAAATCATCAGCCTCATCAGCGATGGTTCCTGTTTATTTATTTATCATCCTGCCGGCAATTATTTAAACAATTCAAAACTACTAAACGACTGATTGGACAAATCAAGGATGGATGATGTAAAAGCCCAACACTAACCCGTTGGGTTTTTTATTTTTGTACACTGTTATTCTGCTGATAGCAGTTAATTTTACCAGATTATGCCCGGCTTTCACTGGAACGATACGACCAACCTCCTTTCCAAGCTCAGCCTGCGCCGTATTGCCAACGGGCTGAAGGTGCTCAGCAGCTATTATTACAGCAAGTGGACAAAAAAGCCGGTGCAGTGGGGTTACCCGGTTTCTATTTCCTTTGAGCCCACCACTTCCTGCAACCTCCGCTGCCCCGAATGCCCCAGCGGGCTAAGGGCCTTCACACGGCCTACCGGTATGCTGCAAAAAGATTTTTTCAGGGAAACAATTGACCAGTTGCACAAAGAGCTGCTGTACCTCGTATTCTATTTCCAGGGAGAACCTTACCTCAACCCGTCATTTCTGGATATGGTGCAGTATGCGTCGCAAAAAAAAATTTATACTGCCACTTCTACCAATGCGCATTACCTGACAGATGATAATGCCCGGAAAACGATAGAAAGCGGACTCGACCGGCTGATAATTTCCATAGAT
>DAOLFO010000203.1:0-6028 GCA_035326305.1 Chitinophagaceae bacterium | reverse complement strand
TCGTCAATGGGAACGCCTGACAGCTTGCAGCTAATAGCTTACCACAAATCAGAAATCAATAAATCAGACATCTATCGGCAATCGTGAATCGTCAATCGGAACGCCGTACATCTTACATCGTACACCGCACACCTTGTGAAATTTTGAAGAGATAAAGTAGCTTTATAGCTATGAAAGCAATTATTCTTACAGCCACCCTGGTTATTTTTTCCCTTTCACTGGCTGCCAGGCAGGGCAGCGACAGCCTGCTGCTGGTACAGCTAAACCAGCAGATTGACCAGGAAGTAGTGGAAAAAAATATAGCGGCATTGCAGGAGCGGTATGCCCATGATTTTGTGTTTACGCACGGCACAGGCCATGTGGAAGGAAAAGAAAGCTGGCTGAAAGCAGTGGCAAGAGGCTCTTTTGTTTCCCGGCAGCATGATTCCGTGCTGGTGGAGATGCACGCCGGTGTGGGCATTGTCCGGGGAAAGCTGACCGTATCCCGGAAAAACGATAACGGGCAGGATGGTTATTTTATAAAATATGTACGGGTGTATGCTCTCCGGGCTGACCGCTGGCAGATGATCTCCCACTATACTTTTTTTGAGCACCGCGGCAAGTAATATAACGGATTCCTTAATAACTGCTATACGGGCCGGGAGCGATTTTTTATAGCCGGCAGCAGGCGTATCTTTGTAAGGACAAACTAAAAACTGGAATATGAAACTTCGCATTGAATCTCCCGGTCACCGGCTCAGCCCTTCGCTGAAAGAATTTATTAAAAGCAAACTGGGCGGCTTAGACAGGTACTACAAAGACATACAGGAAGTGGAAGCCACGCTGCTGAATGAGGTAAAAGGCAGTAAAGAGGTGGTGATATGCACGCTGAATATCCGTATACCCGGTAAGGATGAATACACAAAAGGCAGCTCTTTTATTTTTGAGGATGCGGTATTAAAAGCGGCTGAAGCGGCCAAAAGAAGATTGCGCATCCGGAAAACACAACTGCAAAAGGCACGCAGGCTGAAAACGCCCAACAGGAGGGTAACGGCTAAAAAATAAAAAGCAAGCACCACCACTATGGGTTGGTGGTGCTTGCCTTTACCGTCAGTTGTTTTCTGTATACCCTTTAAAATTGTCCAGAATAGCCTGCCAGCCCTGCTGCTGCATTTCTACCGGGAAAGTGTTTTCCGCTTCAAACGATTCGGTAATATGTGTAATGCCATTGTCTTCCCTGAAGCGGATATGCACTTTGCGGCCATCACCAAGGGTATAGGCAATTTCTTCTTTTTCTTTTACCAGGTCATAAGTGCCTTCAAAGTCAAAACCCTCACTGCCATCAGCCGATTCCATGCGTGAGCTGATTTTGCCACCCACCCGCAGATCATTGGTGGCACGGGGGCAATGCCAGCCGCCGCCGGCGCTGTTCCATTGTACAATGTGTTCCGGCCCGTTCCAGTATTTCCATACTTTTTCCACGGGGGCTTTTACAGTAGCGGATATGTGCACCACTTGCTTATTGTTTTCCATTTTTAACGGGGTTTAACTGGTAATCGTATTTGTTAATTGATAAAGCAAAATTCAGGCTTTAGTTTGAAAACACTCCTTGCAGTACCGACAAACTGAGCGGCTGGTTGCGACAATTTTTTATACAGGGGCAGCACCTGCACTGTGCTGTCGCAGTTATCACCCTGTATTGACGCAACCTTACCGCCCGGAACTTAAAAAAGCGGGGTAGGTTTGCTGTATAAAAACAAACGCTATGCAAAAAATAACCCCTTTCTTATGGTTTGATGGAAACGCGGAGGATGCTGTTAATTTTTATACAGTTGTCTTTCCTGGTTCAGCAGTTAAGAATAAATCTTATTATGGCGAAGGGCTGCCGGCGCCTGCCGGTACCCTGATGGTAGCTTCCTTTGTGCTGCATGGACAGGAGTTCATTGCGCTGAATGGCGGCCCGCAATTTAGGTTCACAGAGGCCGTATCTTTTGTGATTGATTGCGAAACACAGGAGGAAGTAGATCATTACTGGAATAAATTGTCTGCGGATGGGGCGGAGCAGCCCTGTGGCTGGCTCAGGGATAAATTTGGTCTTTCCTGGCAGGTGGTACCGCGGATACTTACTGAGTTACTGGCTGATAAAGATGCTGCAAAAGCGCAACGGGTGATGCAGGCTATGCTGCAGATGAAGAAAATCATCATTGCCGATCTGCTTGCAGCAGAAGGATAATCAGTGTGCTGTTTGCAAGAAAACCATAACGGCAACAAGGAGGGATTAACATGTCAATAGTGTAAATAGTTAAAAAGATGTACAGTTTTATTAAATAACACAGGGAAAATGCGGTTGTATGTTAAAGAGGTAGCCACAACTGACGGTTTACTCATCATTATCTGCAATTCATTCCTGTTATTTGCATTTTAACACATTTGCATTTGCACAATAAGGGATACATACGTACCTTTGCAGCGTCAAAAACAGGCACCGCATCATATAAAGCAGCGAACACGTTCTTATCCTAACGATTCTTCAGTGTTTTTCTCCGGGAGCCGCGTTTTACAGCATTTTATTGTGTAACCATTTAAACCATGAGATATCATGAACAGTGATGTAATGACCCCTCATGTGCAGATAGACCCGGCCGTTTGGCAAACACTGCACACGGAGGTAAAAGAAACGCTGGCAGAGGAACTGGCCGGCGGACAAACAAAGAAGCAGCATTTTACCGTAGTGGATATGTGGAATATCCGCAGGCAGGCAAAAACCATGCAGCGCCTGCGCTACCGCTGATAAGCTTTTCTTTTTTATCAATCTTCCGCCACCGCGGAAGATTTTTTTGTGCCGGCATTATAAATAAAAAAACCCGCTGGTATACCAGCGGGGTTTGTATCTTGATGTAAGCGGCATTACATAATGTCCATTGCCTTTACAAAGGAAGTAGTCTGAAAAGGTAAAATCAGGGTCAGCCATTCCCAATGGGAGTAAATGGCCCAGATAAGAGCGGCAGTAGAAGCCAGGAAAACCAGCCAGTATAGCCCGGTATATTTTTTTGATTGCTCCATGCTTTAAAAATTTCAGCAAATGTAAGCCACAGGGCTAAAACTAAAAAATGTAAAGCCGGAAAAGACAGAGGTGGACACTTTTACAAAAAGGGCATTTCCCTCTTTTTTTAAAATGTTTGCCGGAAAAATGCGAACCTTGCGGGATTTTATTACTTTCGTTATAGATGTGTATTATTGACACGATAGATTATGAGTCAAAGCCCTGAATCAACGATTGCTGTTTCGCTGCGGTTTTATATTCGCTTCCACACCCGGTTTGGAGAACCCCTCTGCGTAGGCGGAAATGCAGAGGAGCTGGGAATGAACGATCCCGCCCATGCTGTGGCCATGGAGTACCTGAATGCAGAGTTTTGGCATATCACTATAAACATCAGCAAGGCCAGTTGGCAAAAAGCAGGCATCTGGTATAAATATTACCTGAAAAATAAGGAAGGCGCCATAGTGGCTGAGTGGGGAAATGACAGGGCCGTGGCCCCGGTAAAAGGGGTATCGGTTATCCAGCTCACAGATACCTGGAACCATGCCGGTGAGTATGAAAATGTTTTTTTTACCGCCCCGTTTACCAGGGTTTTGCTGGGACAGCATCACCATAAAAAACAAAAGACCCCTCATCGCTCCACCCATCTTTTTAAAGTAAAAGCTCCCCTGCTGGGCAGGCATGAGGTGCTGTGCCTAACAGGAAGTGGAGAAGGCCTGGGCAACTGGCAGACGGAAAAGCCATTGCTGCTGCGAAAAGAAGGGGGCTGGTGGGTGGCGGCGGCTGATTTGTCAGCATCGGCTTTCCCCGTGGCCTACAAGTATGGGATTTATGATACAAAAGAAGACAGGTTTGTGCGGTATGAGGATGGAGAAAACCGGCTTAGCTTCAGCGGTGAGCCTGCCGACAGGTTTTTATCTGTACTGCATGACGGGTTTGCCCGGTTTCCCAATGATACCTGGAAAGGGGCCGGCGTGGCTATCCCTGTATTCAGCCTGCGCAGCAGGAACAGCTTTGGGGTGGGGGAGTTTGCTGATATCAAGCTGCTGGTGGACTGGGCCGTGGAGACCGGTCTGAAACTGGTGCAACTGCTGCCTGTAAATGATACCACGGCCACACATACCTGGGCAGATTCTTACCCCTATGCCGCTATATCAGCTTTTGCCCTGCACCCTCAATATATCAACCTGGCAAAAGTAGCGGGTAAAAAGTATGCAGATAAAATAACGCCTGTCCGGAAAAAGCAAAAGCAGCTCAATGAAAAGGCAGAAGTGGACTATGAAGAGGTGATGCGCTTTAAAATGGCATTGCTCAAAGAGCTGTACGAAGAATGCGGCAAAGAGTGTATCGGGTCGGAAGATTACCTGGTATTTTTTAATGCCAATAAACACTGGCTGATACCGTATGCGGCATTCTGCTATTTCAGGGATAAGTACCAGACAGCGCACTACGATACATGGAAAACAAACAGCGTGTATAACGCTGCTGAAGTGGAGAAGCTGTTTAAAGGCCGCAGTGCAGCCAGGAAAGAAGTGGAGCTGTACTGTTTTATTCAATACCACCTGCACCTGCAGCTCAAGGAAGCTGCTGACTATGCGCATAAAAAGGGAGTGGTGCTCAAAGGCGATATTCCTATTGGCATTTACCGCTATGGCTGTGATGCCTGGGTGGCGCCGCAGCTTTATAATATGGAGGCACAGGCCGGTGCTCCGCCTGATGATTTTACGCCCATTGGGCAAAATTGGGAATTTCCCACCTACAATTGGAAGCGGATGCAGGAAGACGGGTTTACCTGGTGGAAGCAACGCTTTGAGCAGATGGCTCACTACTTTGATGCATTCCGCATAGACCATATCCTTGGCTTCTTCCGGATATGGAGCGTGCCGGCCCATGCGGTGCAGGGCATTATGGGCTATTTTGTTCCCTGTCTGCCGGTGCATTTTGTAGAGTTTGGAGAAAACGGTATCTGGTTTGATGAGCAGCGCTACTGTCAGCCCTTTATCACTGATGAGGTGCTGGATGAAATATTTGGAGAGCTGGCCCCCACCGTCAGGGAAGAATACCTGCAGCCCAATGACAGGGGCGGATATGACCTGAAGGAAAGCTGGGACACACAACGGAAGGTGGAAGCCTGGTTTGCCGGCCTGGAGCAAAGTGAAGCAAACAGCCGCCTGCAGTCCGGCCTGTACGACCTTATCTCCAATGTCATCCTCTTTAAGCAGGAAGGTTCCCGGGGGCAGGAGTTTCACTTCCGGATATCCATGGAAAAAACATCTTCGTTCCGCTACCTGATACCGCATGTGCAGGAGAAGCTGCGCCAGCTTTATATTAACTACTTCTATCGCCGCCAGGATGATTTCTGGAAAAAAGAGGCGATGCAAAAACTGCCGCAGCTTAAAGCAGCGACCAATATGCTGATATGCGGCGAAGACCTGGGCATGGTGCCTCACAGCGTGCCCGATGTGATGAAGCAACTGGGCATACTCAGCCTTGAAATACAAAGGATGCCCAAAGACCCGGGCAAGGAGTTTTTTCACCCGGATGATGCGCCGTATATGTCTGTTATCACTCCCTCCACGCATGATATGAGCACCATCCGCGGATGGTGGGAGGAAAACAGGGAGCGCACCCAGCATTTTTATAATGAAGTGCTGCACCAGTGGGGAGATGCCCCTTACTTCTGTGAGTCATGGCTGAGCAGGGCCATCATCCTGCAGCACCTGTACTCACCTGCTATGTGGAGCATTTTCCAGTTGCAGGACATACTGGGCATGAGCGATACGCTGCGGAGGGAAAAACCGGGAGAGGAGCGTATCAACAATCCCGCCATCAGCAAGCACTACTGGCGCTACCGCATGCACCTTACACTGGAAGAACTGGTAAAGCAAAAAGAATTTAATGAAGAGCTGCGCGGCTACGTGGAAAACAGCGGCCGCTGACAGCAGGTTATTCTGCACTAAGTACGGATATTTGCATCATTAAAATGTGTTGTACTGTTAAGCGAAACTG
>DAOLFO010000202.1:0-6128 GCA_035326305.1 Chitinophagaceae bacterium | reverse complement strand
AAATCAGCCTGTAAATTGTACCGGCAGCCGGGGCGGCTGATAAATGCTCCTGCTCTAAATCTTTGTCCTGCAATATATGAGGTACCTGTTTTCGGTGTCGTCCTATTTCACCGTACCTTTGCAGCTTGCAATTTTAATTATTATGAGCCGGAAAGGGAAAGTACTGGTAGCGATGAGCGGTGGCATTGACAGCACCGTAGCGGCCCTGATGCTGAATGATGAAGGGTACGAAGTGGTGGGCATTACCATGAAAACATGGGACTACAGTAGCAGCGGTGGCGGCAAGAAGGAAACCGGCTGCTGCAATGTGGACAGCTTCAACGACGCCAGGATGGCTGCCGTACAGCATGGCTTTGCCCATTACATACTTGATATCCGCGAAGAGTTTGGCGATTTTGTGATCAACAATTTTGTAGATGAATACCTGGCAGGGCGCACACCTAATCCCTGCGTGCTTTGCAATACGCATATCAAATGGCGGGCCCTGCTGAAAAGGGCCGATGCGCTGGGCTGCGATTACATAGCCACCGGGCACTATGCCAGGATCAGGCAGCATGAAAACAGCCGCTATGTGATCAGCAAAGCTGTAGACGAAACAAAGGATCAGAGCTATGTGCTGTGGGGACTGCAGCAGGATCTGCTGAGCCGTACGCTGCTGCCGCTGGCCCCCTACCCTAAAACGCAGATCCGTCAGATGGCGCTGGACTACGGCTACCCGGAGCTGGCTAAAAAAAGTGAAAGCTATGAGATCTGCTTTGTACCGGACAATGATTACCGTGGCTTCCTGAAGCGCCGGGTAGACGGGCTGGAAGAAAAAGTGGCCGGCGGGCACTTTGTTGATAAGCATGGAAACATCCTTGGCCAGCATAAAGGCTATCCTTTTTATACTATCGGGCAACGTAAAGGACTGGATATTGCACTTGGCAAACCGGTTTTTGTTACCCGTATAGACCCCGGCAGCAACACCGTGGTGCTGGGCGAAGAAGCCGACCTGGAGCAGCATGAAATGACGGTAGGCAAGCTGAACCTGATCAAATACGAATCTATCACTCCGGGTATGGAAGCCGTCACCAAAATCCGCTATAAGGACAAGGGCACTTTATCCAATCTTTATCCTGAGAATAATGGGGTTACGGTAAAGTTTTATGAAAATGCCAAAGGAGTGGCTCCGGGCCAGAGCGCCGTATTTTACGAAGGAGATGATGTAATTGGCGGCGGCATCATTTTCGGGAGCGGGGCGGCAGGCGAAAAATAACAGACCTGCTGATTTTCAGGCAATAAAAAACAAGAAACATCGTTAAAGAGCGGGGAACCAAAAATCCCCGCTTTTTGTTTGTAGCTTTACCCGCAATATCAATCTGCCTGTAAGGCTGTTTGTATCCAATGAACTAACTGAATCCTTTATGAGCTATAAGCTGTTGATTCGCCTGGGATTTTTGCCCCTGCTGGTTTTATCGCTTTTTTCCTGCTCCGATAAAACAGAGGAGTTTCAAACAGAACCCCTGGAAGATTATACTATCACACTTGAACCCGGCAAATACATTACCTACCGGGTAGATTCCACTATTGCCACCAACTTTGGTCTTGATATTGAAGTCAGGAGCTGGCAGATAAAGCACCAGGTAGATGCGCTGATCACAGATAACCTTGACCGGCCTTCTTACCGCATCCTGAAATTCAGGAGAAATGCAGACGGTACCGGCAACTGGGAGGCAAACGGCACCTACATGGTCACCGTGCTGCCCGACAGGGTGGAAAGCATCGAAGACAACCTGCGCATTATGAAGCTGCATGCGCCCATCCGGGAAGGATACACCTGGAAAGGCAATAAATACCTGCACCTGGATCCCTATGCTTCATTTGGCTACAGCTTTTCACTGTACGATTACATGAACTGGGATTTTTATTACCAGGCGCCGGAAGCCAGCTTCAGCTATGAGGGAGAAACCTACGAAGATGTATATACCGTGGAGCAGGAAGATTTTTCAGAAAACTTTCCTGTTGTCATCCCCGAAGCCCCCGGCTCCAAATACAGGGCAAGGGAAAAATTTGCCAAAAATACCGGCATGGTTTTCCGCGAATATTTCCTGATGGAATATGAGCCCAATACCAGCGGGCCTAATCCCTATTATACCGGCTTTGGTGTGACGATGTGGATGATAGACCACAATTGATTTTATATTTTTGCTGCTATACAAACAGCCTTTCTTCGTTCATGAAAATGAAATATGCTGCTGCATTAATCTTTATTTTATTGTCGCCACGCAGCGAAGCACAGTTTACCCGCCATATCATTTACCTGAAGGATAAGGCCACCACCTCCCATTCATTTACCAATCCATCTTCTTATCTGTCAGAAAGGGCCATCAGCAGAAGGGCCCGCTACCAGGTAGCTATTGACAGCACCGACCTGCCTATACCTGCTGCCTATATCAGCCAGTTGCAGGCGCTGCCCGGTATCACTATCCTCAACCAGTCCCGGTGGCTCAATGCAGTTTGTGTCCGGGCAGAGGATGACGCAGCTTTATCCACAGCGCTTTCGCTGCCATTTGTTGCTACTGCAGTGAGCGCAGCCGCAAGGCAGGCGCTGTATGATCCTTTTTCCGTATCGCTCACCAATACTACCGTCACTTCCTCAGCACAACGCAATCAGTCTATACAAGATAACAATCTGGAATACGGCGACAGCCCCGGCAAAGAAATACAATTGCACAACGGGCAGTTTCTGCACAACCTGGGGCTGCAGGGACAAGGTATGCAGGTTGCCCTGCTGGATGCAGGTTATTTTCGTTACAAAACATTACGTGCCTTCGACAGTGTGAATACAAACGGGCAGGTGATCAGCACCTGGGACTTTGTATCCGGTAATAGTGAAGTAAACGAAGATCACTCACACGGCATGCAGTGCTTTTCTATCATTGCTGCCAATATTCCCGGCGAATTTGTTGGCAAAGCCCCGCAGGCATCTTTCCATCTTTTCCGTACAGAAGATGCCGCTACGGAATACCTCATCGAAGAATTTAACTGGGCCTGCGGCGCTGAGCGGGCTGATAGTACAGGGGCAGATATTATTTCTTCTTCCCTGGGATATGGCTATGGTTACAGCAGTGGCCTGCCCGATCTTTCTTACAGTGACCTTGATGGCAAAACAACGATAGCTGCCCGTGCCGCTACTATGGCTGCACGCAAGGGCCTGCTGGTATTCAATGCTGCCGGCAATGCGGGTGAGCAACCCTGGAAAATGATCCTGACACCTGCTGATGCGGACAGTGTGATGGCAGTAGGCGCCGTAAACAGCAGCGGCTCTGTGGGCGCCTTCTCCAGCTATGGCCCTTCGGCAGACGGACGCATAAAGCCGGATGTGGCTTCCGTAGGTGTCAGCGCCACTATCCAACTTGCCAACAATAATATCGGCCAGAGCAACGGTACTTCTTTAGCCTGCCCGAATATGGCAGGGCTGGCCACCTGCCTGTGGCAGGCTTTCCCCGAGTTTAATAATATACGCATTGCACAGGCACTGAAAGCATCGGGGCATATTTATCAAAACCCTGATAACCGCACCGGCTATGGCATACCTGATATGAAGAAAGCTTTTGCAGCACTCGTGGCAGCGTACAGCACAGCTTCTGTTTCCCTTACACCCTGCGAAGCCACTATCACCTGGGCAAGCAAAGATGCCGGAAGCATGCGGTACGAAATAGAAAGAAGGGCTGGTACATCCGGCGCTTACATAAAAGTTGGTGATATGCCGGCAAAGCCAGGCGCTGTACTGCAGCGAAATGAATATGTTTTTAAAGATGCCCTAGCTGGTATAGCAAGCGGCAATATCTCCTACCGCATACGACAGGTAATTGATACAACTACCACCGGCTTTGCAGCTGTATACACTGATACGCTGCTGGCCCCGCTCACCGGCAACTGCCTCTACCCCGGTAATAACAGAGCGCTGTTAGCTCCTAATCCTGTAACAGGTGCTGCCACGCTGGCAATACATACCGATGAGGAAGTGGCATCATTAGTTATCCTTGCTTATAGCCTGGATGGAAAAGAAGTTTTTAGCATGAAAACATCGAAGCCGGCAGGGCTGGCGGCGATTCCTGTTCATTTTTCTAACCTGGCAGCAGGAAAATATATTCTGAAAGCTTACGCAAATGGCCGTGAATTAGAGAGCATCGCCTTTCTGAAGCTGTAACCTTAACTACCCTTAAATCTTTGATGGTTTAAAAAATCATCGAAACTATTACAACCATTAAGAAGTTAAGGGGCATTAAGAATACTACTCAAACTCTTAATTACTCTTACATCCTGTTAAAATCATGAACTCCGCCGGAGCAGGGCGGCAAACAATGTATCAGCAGACTTATCATATCCTTTCAGCAGTTGCATAGCGGCTATTTCAACAGCTTTTGTTTTTACAAGCCCGTTCACTACTTCTTCATTCTCCTTTTTAAAAACAGAGCAGGTGATATACAGCAGATAGCCGCCGGGCTTTATCGCATCCGTTATCTGCTGAACAATTTTTTGCTGCAGGCTGCTGTATACCTCGATTCTCTCTGCTTCAAAATAAACAAGCTGCTCCGGCGTGCGTGACCAGGTACCGCTGCCGGAGCAGGGCGCATCTACTATCACAAGGTCAAAGGAAGAAGACGGTACGGGCAAAGGCCCTGTGCTTACATCTGCCGTAAAGCTCCGGTAATTTTTTATGCCAGCTTCGTCAAAACGTTTTCTCAAATTAACCAGTATGCTTTCTCGTATATCTGAAGCCGTGAGCGACGCATTACCGCTTAGCAGATCCATTACCATAATAGACTTACCGCCGCTGGCCGCACAGCAATCCCATATTGCCACATTCTTTTTAGTTTGTTCAAAAGCAGAAAGCAGCAGCTTACCTGTTTGCTGTGAGCTGTAATCCTGCACCACCGCCTCTTTATTCAGCGCCAGCACCTGATCCACTTTGGCTGTATTGGGCAATGCAAGGCAGTCATTTTCACAAGCAGCAAAGGCAATACCGGCCTGCTTCAACTTCTCCCTTACCCGCTCCCCCATACCCGGGCGCAGGCGCAAAAACAAATCAGGCTGCACAAAAAATGAGCGGCAAAATGATAAATGATCTGTGCCGCTGCTCATTTCATCCTGCCAGGGAAACACTTCGCTTAAGGCAAATAAAGAACCTGCCGCTTTTATTTTTTCTCCGGGTGCAAGGCCGGTTAATTCATTCCATTCCGGGTGCAGCGCAGCCAGCAATTCATTTGGCTCCCGTGAGCAGAGAAATAACCCGGATATGACCCGCTCCTCCACAGGTATTGACAATCCTGCTTTTCCCAGCCGGAAACAGCAATAGCACAAATGAGCAATTTGCTTCCGGTCTTTCGAACCATGCTTTTTATGCTGCGCAAAATATTTTTTCAGGAAGGACGCAAAAGGCTCCACCTCATCATACTGCCGGATGAGCTGGGCTGCTGTGTTCAGGTAAGAAAGATAACGGCTCATAATATTGTCCTGGTGCAAACATAACAAAACAGCAAAGCTTATATAGAATGTGCACCCTTAAATGTTCTTTGCGGCAGCTTTGCATTTTTCTTTTTCAGCTAAAAAGAAAAAGCGGCTGAACCAGCAGCCGCCTGAAAAATTTTTGTAAGTATTCTTACAGCTCCAGCAATGCCTTCACCGGATCTTTACCGATAAGCAATTGCTCAGGGCTTTCCAGCAATTCTTTTACCCGTACCAGGAAACTTACTGATTCGCGGCCGTCAATAATGCGATGGTCATAACTCAGCGCCAGGTACATCATTGGCTTTATTACCACCTGGCCGTTTATTGCCATAGGGCGTTCCTGTATTTTATGCATTCCCAGTATAGCGCTCTGTGGTATGTTGATGATGGGCGTGCTCATAAGTGAGCCAAACACACCTCCGTTGGTAATGGTGAAAGTACCGCCGGTCAGCTCTTCTGTCGTCAGCTTGCTGTCCCTGGCTTTACCCGCCAGTTCTATTACTTTTTTCTCAATATCGGCCATGCTCAGGCTTTCCACATTGCGGATCACCGGCACTGTTAATCCGCGGGGAGTGCTCACTGCAATGCTGATATCGGCATAGTCATGAAATACCAGTTGGTCGCCATCAATATAG
>DAOLFO010000002.1:0-32609 GCA_035326305.1 Chitinophagaceae bacterium | reverse complement strand
GGGTATTGTGTGTGACCAGAGCATCCGTATTGCCGGCGATGAATTTACCGCCGATATCATGGAAGCCCTGCGCCGCTACCACAGCCTGCTGATAGGTGAAAGAACAGCCGAACAAATTAAGATACAGGTAGGGGCAGCCATGAAGGACCTGGATAATCCGCCGGATGATATACCGGTAAACGGGCGTGACCTGGTAACAGGTATACCCAAGCAAATTATGGTCAGCTACCAGGAAATAGCTGAGGCGCTCGATAAAAGCATATTTAAGATAGAAGAAGCCATATTAAAAGCGCTGGAGCAAACACCACCGGAGCTGGCCGGCGATATTTACCGCCGCGGCCTTTACCTTACCGGGGGCGGGGCGCTGCTGCGCGGCCTGGACAAAAGGCTCAGCCAAAAAATAAAGCTGCCCGTGCATGTGGCCGACGACCCGCTCAAGAGCGTGGTAAGGGGTACGGGCATTGCTTTGAAAAACTATGATAAGTATCCGTTTGTGATGCGATAGAGGGGGAAAGGTGAAAGGCGCAGGGTGTCAGGTAAACAATGCCGGCCCCTAACCCTTAAATCCTGACCTTAAACCTTGATATGCGTAATATCTTCCTGTTTATCCGCCGTTATTTTACCTTCCTTGCCTTCCTGGCATTGCAGGGGGTGGCTATCTGGTTCCTGGTTACGTACAACAGGTTTTACCGGGCCAGGGGTATGGGCATCGCTAATGAAGTAACGGGCTGGTTCAACTCTAAATACAATAACGTGGAAGACTTCTTCCAGATGAAGGAAGAAAACAGGCGCCTGCTCCGGCTGAACGATTCGCTGATGAACCTGCTGCCTTCCAATTTCATGAAAAGAGATACTGCTTTGCGGGCAACAAAAGATTCTGTGTCATTTGACTCAACCGGCCTGTACCGCCGCTATATATGGCGGGAGGCCCAGGTAACTTATAATACGGTCAGCTCAGAAAAAAACTATGTGCAGGTAAACAGGGGCAGCAACCAGGGCGTCAGGGATAATATGGGTGTATTCAGCTCCGATGGCGGACTGGTAGGGCAGGTGGTAAATGTGGGGCCTAACTACAGCGTGGTGATGAGCCTGCTGCATGTGCAGAATAAGGTAAATGTGATGGTCAGGAAAACAGGGGCATCCGGCACGCTGAGCTGGGATGCAAAAGACCCGCGCTACCTCACACTGGCCGGCATACCCCGCAGCGACTCCCTGGTGCAGGGAGATACCATTGTTACCGGCCGCTATTCGCTCAGCTTTCCGCCGGGGCACCTGGTGGGCACCATCCAGGAAATTATCAAAGATGCATCCACCAATTTTTTGGTGCTGAAAATAAAGACAGCGGCCAGCTTCAGCAACCTGCAGCAGGTAATGCTGGTGGAAAACCTGCAGTATGATGAGCAGAGCCAGTTGCTGAAAGATACCCGTAAACAAATTGATGAAGCAAAAAGAACCGGCCCTTGAGCGACCTGGTAAGAAATATTATCCGCCTGGCAATTTTTATCTTCCTGCAGGTATATGTGCTGAATAAGATACCAGCGCTGCACCGGCTGGTCATCCCCATACTTTATTACCTTTTTATTTTGTGGCTGCCTTTTTCTGTGTCAAGGATGGGGCTGCTTATCATTGGCTTCTTTACCGGGCTGGTGCTGGATTATTTTACCGTCACCCCCGGGCTGCATGCAGCCGCCTGCGTGCTGATTGCTTACCTGCGGCCTTTTGTAATCAATATTCTCACGCCCAAAGACACCACCGGCTTTAACTACCGGGAGCCTTCTCCCAAAGCTATGGGCTGGACACCCTACCTGGTATATGCGCTGGTGCTCACATTCTTTCACCATACCTACCTTGTATTTTTGCAGTGGCTTTCTTTCGGTTCCTTCTTTGATTTTGTATTAAAAATCCTTTCTTCCACTGCTATCAGCATGCTGCTCATCATCATTACTGAGCTGCTGTTTCCACGCCGGCTGAAATTCCGTACCAATACGGCCTGACAGGGCGAAAGGATAAGTAGTATTTTCCTGCAGCATGCTGGTAAAAAAGCCAGCGGAGATATAAAAAATAAATTTATTTGTCCAAACATTTGGAAACCGCTCCCGGTAGTTCGTATTTTGTATTTCATTGTTGTAATTCATCTCCTGTAAAAATTTCCCTTATCTCCCGCATGCGCTATGTCCGTGTTTAACCAGTCCAGAAGCCGTATTATCCGCCTGATATTTTTGCTGACATTTATCGTCATCATCGCCCAGCTTTTTAACCTGCAGGTGATTTCGGGCAAGTACAGCCAACTGGCTATGGACAATGCGGTTTTTCCGAAAATAGTATTTCCTGAAAGGGGAATCATTTATGACCGCAAAGGCAGGGCCATTTTAAATAATACCATCATGCACGACCTGATGGTGACGCCATCCGAAGTGCAAAAAACGTTTGATACGCTCACTTTTTGCCGCATGATGGAAATGGATACGGCTGACTTTCGCAAACGGATTATTGAAGCCACTATAAAAAACGGGTATGTGCGGCCTTCTGTATTCCAGTCGCTGCTCACGCCCAAGATGCAGGCCCGCTTTGAAGAAAATAGCTGGCGCTTTCCCGGCTTTGCCCTGGTGGAGCGCCCGGTACGCACCTATCCTTTTGATGTGGCTGCCCATCTGCTGGGTTATATTGGTGAAGTGGATAAGCGGGATATAGAGCGCTCCGGCAACTTTTACCGGATGGGCGACTATATTGGGAAAAACGGGCTGGAAGCCTATTATGAAAAAGTGCTGATGGGGCAGCGTGGTGTGCAGCACCTTATCAAAGACAATCACAACCGGCTGGTGGGCAGCTATGAAAATGGCATTTTTGATACGGCAGCCATAGCCGGCCGGGGACTGAAAACCTATATTGACATTGAGCTGCAGCAACTGGCTGAACGGATGCTGACCAATAAAGTTGGGGCGGTGGTAGCTATTGAGCCCAAAACAGGCGGTATACTTGCCATGGCATCCGGGCCTACCTTTAATCCCAATGAGCTGACAGGCTCTGACAAACAAAAAAATTACAGCCGCCTGGTATTAGATGTAGCCAGCCCGCTGCTCAACAGGGCCATACAGGGCAAGTATGAGCCCGGCTCCACCTTTAAGCCGCTGGGTGCGCTGGTAGCGCTGGATGAGGGGCTGATAACACCGGCCTATGGCTATGCTTGTTTTGGGCGCTATACGGCCTGCGGCATTGGTAAGCCTGCCTGCACCCACTCTAATCCCGGCCATGCGGCCAACCTGCGTGCCGCTACCGCCAACTCCTGCAACTCTTACTTCACACAACTGTACCGCATGGCGGTAGACAACAGCAGGTATGGCGGCACCAAAAAAGGCTATATGCGCTGGAAGCAATATATGAATGCCTTCGGGCTGGGTACCCGCCTTGGCATTGACCTGCCATCAGAAAACAGCGGGCTGATACCGGATACAGCTGATTATAACAAAGAGTACCGCGGTAGCTGGAGCTCCTGCACCAATCTCACACTGGGCATTGGCCAGGATAAAATGGGCGCCACACCGCTGCAGCTTGCCAATGCCATGTGCATTATCGCCAATCGCGGGTATTATTACACACCGCATTTTGTAAGAAATATCGAAGACGAAACGGAGGCGGATACGGTGCTGATGAACAAATTTCGCCAGAAGCATGAGGTGCTGACACATATTTCAGATGATATGTACCAGGCAGTGATAGATGGAATGGAAGATGTGACTATCTATGGTACGGCTACGCGGGTGCGTGTGCCGGGTATCCGTATCTGTGCCAAAACGGGTACTGCAGAGAAATATATTTTTATGGATGGTAAAAAAATAAAGCTGGATGATAACGCCATGTTTGTATGCTTTGCTCCTGCTGAGGACCCGAAGATTGCCATAGCGGTGGTAGTGGAAAATGCAGGTTATGGCGGTACCTGGGGCGGGCCTATTGCCAAGGCGCTGATTGAAAAATACCTGAACGATACCCTGTCAGTAGCCACAAAGACACAGGTAAATGATTTTGAAAAAATGAACCGGATGCCCAGGCACCTGAAGCGCCTGCAGTTCCGGGAAGATTCGATAAGGGCCAGGTGGTATTTTGAAAAAAGAAATGACAGCAGCTATATCCGGCCGTTTATCTCACAAAGTATAGCGCCTGCTAAAGCAGAAAACCCACTGCCCCTGCGCAGGGATGAGCCGGCAGGAAAACAGGATACCAGGTGGATGGCAGTGCTGCATGCAGAAAACTATTTCAGAAACAAGAAAGCAAAAGCAACTGTATAAATAATGAGCCAGCGGGAACCCGGCATATCAAAAGGAATAGACTGGAGCCTGGTATGGGTATACCTGCTGCTGGCATCCATTGGCATTATGGCCATCTTTGGCGCTACCTATAAAGAAGGAGACCCGGTGCTGCAAACATTTCTCAATTTTAAAACAGACTACAGCAAGCAGCTTTATTTCTTTGCGGTCAGCCTGGTACTGGGGCTGTTTATACTGCTTACGGACAGTAAGTTTTTTTCGGCTACGGCTAACCTGGTATATGCCGGTGGTATACTGTTATTGCTGCTTGTATTTCCTTTTCATTCCCAGGTCAAAGGAACAGAGTCTATTATCCGCTTTGGGGGCTTCCAGTTTCAGCCGGCAGAGTTTTGTAAAATATGTGTGGCGCTGGCACTGGCAAAATATTTATCAAGACCGGATACGGATTTTACCAAAACACGTTCACAACTGATAGCAGCCGCCATTGTGCTGGTGCCAGCCGTACTTACCATCCTGCAAAAAGAAACCGGCCTGGCATTGGTGTTCTTCGCTTTTTTCTTAGTGATGTACCGGGAGGGGCTTCCCTCTGCTGTGCTGGTAATTGGCTTTGCCATAGCCGTGCTGGTAGTAGCCACTTTGCTGCTGGAAAAAAATACACTGGCCTTTATCCTCACCGGGCTGGCCATCTTTATTGCTTACCTCATGCGGCGGCAAATAAAGCGGGACAAATCGCTGCTGGTTAAAATTATTTTTCTCTGGGTATTTTGTGTGGGCTTGCAGCGGTTTGGTGTACCCTTTATTTTTAAAAATGTGCTGGCCAAGCACCAGGTGGAGCGTATCTACAGCACCATAGGCCGTGATGTGCCGGAAGAATACCTGAAAGGAGTGGTAGCACCCGCTGAGCCCGGTGTGAAGCGGGACAATACGGCCGATTACAATGTAAAGCAGTCAAAAATCGCCATCGGAAGCGGCGGCGTGCTGGGCAAAGGATTATTGAAAGGCACGCAGACACGGTACGGGTTTGTGCCGGAGCAGCGCACCGATTTTATTTTTGATACTATTGGCGAAGGCTTTGGCTTTGTGGGCAGCTTTGTGCTGCTGTCCATTTACCTGCTGCTGCTATTCCGTATTGTGGCCATTGCTGAGCGGCAGCGCAGTGTGTTTAGCCGGTGCTATGCCTATGGAGTTGCCTCTGTTTTTTTCTTTCACATCGGCATCAACATCGCTATGACAATAGGGCTGGCGCCGGTAATAGGCATCCCCCTGCCTTTTATCAGCTACGGCGGTACTTCATTGCTCACGTTTACCATACTGCTCTTTATCCTCATCCGTCTTGATGCAGACCGCCACATGGTGCTGCGCTGATGACCGTTCACCGGCTATTCAAAAAAAGCATACTGGAAGGAATAATATCCGCCGGGGTTATAGTCAGCCTGGTCTTTATAATAGCTGAGTATAGCCAGCTTTGCAGTTTTGCCTGCTGTGGTCTTTATTACTATTACCCGGTCGGCAATGGGCTGTATGGTATGGTCATCCATATTATATACGTACCAGCCATTGCCGCTGCCACCAGGTACCGCTGTTTGCTTACCATCTTTTATATAGCCTGTGGCCGGGGCCTTTGCCAGCTTGTCAAAGCTGGTGCCGGCAACTACCTGGGCAGATACATTTCCTTTTTCGCTGTTTACAGAAATGGAAGTTTTGTGAAAGGCAATATCCCAGCCGGCATCTGCGGCGGCAACTATTTGCCCTTTATCTATATCAAAGTATACCATCTGCTCTGCTGCAGCCAGGTTATTTACTGTTTTTATGTTTTGCGCTTCTCCATGCAGGAAAGCTGCTGATAAAAGAGCAGCAAGGAGCATCATTGGTTTCATATTTGTCTTTAGCATGATGATGATAATAATTTTATCCGGCTGCAAAGCTATTTCAGCAAAAGGGTAACTGCTTACTAAAAACGGAAAAAAGGGATTGCCTTAATTTTGCAGGATGCAGATTATCCCGCTCTCCGAAGGTTCCTTTACCATTGATAAATCTAAAATCTTTGTTCCCTTCCGGGAAAATACAGACAACCTGCAGGAGCGGCCCGCCGGCAGCCTGCTGGTGGAGATACAGCCTTTTATCGTAGTTACTTCCCGGGATGTGCTGCTGCTGGATACGGGGCTTGGCTATGCAGGCGGCGACGGGGAAATGCAGCTTATAAAAAACATCAGGGCGGCCGGCATACAGCCCGGAGGGATAACGAAAGTGCTGATGACACACCTGCACAAAGACCATGCAGGCGGTGTATCGGATGCTGCAGACAGAAAGCGGCTGACCTTCCCGGAGGCCACTTATTACGTGCAGGAGCGGGAGTATGAATTTGCTGTCAGGAAAGGAGCGCCTTCGTTTATCCCGGATGAGCTTACTGCGCTGAAGGAGGCGCCCAATGTGCACTGGCTGCAGGAGGATGAAGGCGTGATAGACGGCTATATTCATTACCTGCTCAGCGGGGCTCACTCACCCTGTCACCAGGTGTTTCGTATAGAAGAAGAAGGGGAAATCGTTTTTTTCGGAGGGGATGAAGCGCCACAGCTTCAGCAAATGAAGCACCGCTTTGTAGCCAAGTATGATGATAACGGGAAAAAGGCGATGGAGCTAAGACAGCAATGGTGGGAGCAGGGAGCCAGGCAAGGCTGGACATTTCTTTTTTACCACGATATCAAAGACCCCGTATTTCATTTTGATACCCCTGTATGATAATGTCATTTGTAATAGCGGCAGGCTCAAAAGGCAGCCAATAAAAAAGGCCTGCCCTAAAAAGAGCCGGCCGTTGCTAACCTATGAAAAACACCAGATTCAAAGATAAAAACTCTTCTTTAAAAAACACGATTCTATTTTAATTTCTTCGTGGATTCCTGGCTGGGTTAGTACGGTGCCGGTTCTTTTGCAGGTCTCTTAATTCCTGCAAGAATTTTCTTTGATGTTCAAACACTTGATTACTACGGCTTTCGCCGATTATTTCCCTGAATTTGTTGCGGTGGCGTACCTGCAGCTCCGTTACTTTCTGGCGCAGCAGGAGGTTGTCACCCTTGTTTTCTTTTATTGTTTTGCGCCATTCTTTAAAATAATCAATAAAGGCGGGAGTAAATTTTTTGGCCTCAGCATCGTTCAGGTTAAGCCTTTTTTTTATGTATTCGGCCATTTTGTCCCTGACGTTTTCAATACCATCATCGGTATCGTCATCCTGGGCCAGCAACACAGTGGCTGGCAGGAAAACAAGGCTCAGTATCAGTAAAATTTTTTTCATCTTAGTTAAGTATAGGGTCATTGTCCCCGTTGTCTAAAGCATTCTCTATATCCCGCAGGAAGCGGTCTATTTCGCTGTCTGATATATTTTTCATCAGGTCATTTATCTCCCCGCCTGAACCGTTGCCGGAAGTGGCAACAGGGGCAACGGCATCGGCCAGGTTTACCAGCTCATCAATTTCCTCCTGGCTTACCTTCTTCATGTTTTTTTCCACCCAGGCATAAGAGTTGGTGCTGGGGTCAGGCCCTTTCTTATTATTAAAAATTAAAAGGCCGCTGATAGTGAGCAGTACCGCTACCGAAGCTGCTGCGGCATAGCGTTTCCAGCCCTGCCTGCTGCCCATGCTGATGACCCTGGCCCCTTCACTATTCTTTTTTTCTGCCACCGGCCGGGGGATGCTGACCTGGTCAAAATAGCCGGCAGGTACAGAGTAGGTTGGCTGCTTCTTCAATTCGCTTAGCAGCGGACTGATATTATCCAGCTCCGCAGCAGACTCAAAATCTGCCGCCATAGCCACCCGGGCAGAAAAGTCTAACTCTTCCCAATATCCGGCAGGTGTATTATAGGGCAGTTTGCGGTCCATGCTGCTCAGCAGGGGAGACAAGGCTGCCAGCTCAGCTTTTGGGTCATCACCGGCTTCCATTGCCCGGATACGGTGAAGCACTGCCCCGGCCAGGCCGTCAAAATAGCCGGCCGGCGCCTGGTAGCCAGCTTCCCGCTGTGTGCCGGTGAGGCTGCTGCCCAGCTCTGAAAGCTCCTGTATGATTTCGTTTGCTGCCATTTTTTTACGGAATTGAGACGGTATTCAGCCGTAAAAGTTTAATGATTTTTTATATAGTCCTCTATTTTCTTCACTGCATGATGGTAGCTGGCTTTTAAAGCTCCTTCACTGGTTTCCAGCACACGGCTCATTTCCTCATAAGGCATTTCGTCATAGTAGCGGAGATGAAATACAATTCTCTGTTTTTCAGGCAACTGCTGTATGGCAAGCTGCAGCTTCCACTCCAGCTTGTTGGCATCAAAATGCTGGTCGGCTTTTATTTTATTGCTCAGGCTGCTTTCCACTTCATCAAAGCTCACGGCTCCCTTTTTCTTTTGCTGCTCCAGGAAGGTCAGGCATTCATTGGTGGCAATGCGGTAAAGCCAGGTATATAGCTGGCTGTCTTCCCGGAAGTTTTCCAGTCCTTTCCACACCCGTATCAGCACATTTTGCAGCACATCATTGGCATCATCGTGGTCTACTACCATGCGCCGGATATGCCAGTAAAGCCGCTCCTGGTATTTACGGATAAGGGAGGTATAAGCCTTTTCTTTGGTGGCCGGCTCTTTAAACTGGCGGAGCAGTTCGGTATCACTAAGGGGTGTTGCAGACATGGATATGATTCAGAGTATGGGAAGCGGCCTTACATCAGCCGTTTTTACAATATAAAAATAAAAAAGCAGGTTCAATCTGAAAAGAACCTGCCCTGGTAAGATTTGTACGGCATCAGCCATTTTTTTTGCGCTGCATCACCTTTTCTGCCGCTGCCACGATATCGGGGATATCCAGGCCATATTTTTTAAGCAGGTCTTTGGGCACACCGCTTTCGCCAAATGTGTCTTTAGTGCCGACGTACTCAATGGGTACCGGCATATTTTTTACGGCACATTGCGCAATGGCATCTCCCAGGCCGCCAATGATATTATGCTCTTCCACTGTCACGGCGCATTTAGTCTTGCGCAGCGAAGCCAGCACAGCTTCTTCATCCAGCGGTTTAATAGTATGGATATTGATTACTTCCACACTCACTCCTTTTTCCTGCAGGATGGCGCCGGCCTGTATGGCATTCCATACCATATGGCCGCAGGCAAAGATGGAAACATCGGTCCCTTCGGAAAACAACTGTGCCTTACCAATTACAAAATCTTCTTCTTTGGTGAAAATAGGCCAGGATGGCCGCCCGAAACGGAGGTATACCGGCCCCTGGTAACCGGCAATGGCAATAGTGGCCGCTTTGGTTTGTGCATAATCGCAGGGCACAATCACGGTCATGCCCGGCAGCATCTTCATCAGCCCGATATCTTCCAGTATCTGGTGGGTGGCTCCGTCTTCGCCCAGTGTAAGGCCCGCATGAGAGGCGCAGATTTTTACATTTTTGCCACTGTATGCCACCGACTGCCGTATCTGGTCGTACACACGGCCTGTGGAGAAATTGGCAAACGTAGTGGTATAGGGAATTTTGCCCCCGATGGTAAGGCCGGCGGCTATGCCAATCATATTGGCTTCCGCTATACCGCACTGGATAAACCTTTCAGGAAACTCCTTGATAAACTGCTGCAGCTTCAGTGAGCCGGCCAGGTCGGCAGTAAGCGCTACCACATTGGGATTTTTGCGGGCCACTTCTGCAATGCCATCTCCAAAGCCGCTGCGGGTATCTTTATTTCCGGCAGACTGGATATCTTTTAATGCCATAAGCCAATCAATGTTAAGAGTGGCAAAAGTAAGGCAAAGCAGGTATAAAGTATAACGTGCTGCGCTATTATGCACAATTGATGCTCAAACCGGTTTTTGCTTGCGGCAGCTCTGCATACGCTGCGGCTATTATTTTTACTGCAAGGGAAAATGAAAGAAAGCAGCGAGCACGCACAGAAGTTAACTGTACAGAGCTGCTTTTTACTGACCACAGCATATTAGCAGGTATTAATTCAGTTGCGCCGGCTGGCTATTAAAGATGGTATCATCTGCTTTCAGCCGCTGCTCCCATTCCCAGGCAGTACGCATCATCTCATCCAGCGGGGCGGCGGGGTTCCAGCCCAGCTTATTTTTAGCTTTATCATTATTGGCATAGATAGCTATCACATCGCCGGGCCTGCGCGGGCCTATCTCATAGTTGAGCTTTATTCCGCTTACCTTCTCAAATGAGCGGATGGCTTCCAGCACGGTCACACCATTGCCGGTGCCCAGGTTAAACACTTCGCACAGGCTGTCTGCCTTATGCTCCTCCAGGTATTTTATAGCCAGCGTATGCGCATGTGCAATATCGCTGACATGGATAAAATCACGGATGCAGGATCCGTCCCTTGTATCATAGTCGGCCCCGTGCACCGTCATCCCGGGCAGCTTGCCAATGGCTGTTTGCGTAATGGCCGGTACCAGGTTTTGCGGCCTGCCGATGGGCACTTCGCCTATCTGTATAGATGGGTGTGCGCCTACCGGGTTAAAATAACGCAGCAGGATGCAGTGGATGCCGGAGCTGCGGGCAAATTCGCTGACAATTTGCTCCCCCATTTGCTTGGTGGCGCCATAGGGCGATTCGGCAGCTTTTTGCGGGGTCTCTTCCGTTACGGGTATGTGATCCGGGTTGCCGTATACGGTGCAGGAGGAAGAAAATACAAAATGAGGTGTTTTAAATTCCTGCACGCATTTCAGCAGGTTGATCAGGGAGGTAAGGTTGTTTTCAAAGTACAGCAGGGGCTTGTCTACCGATTCGCCTACTGCTTTGTAAGCGGCAAAATGAATGACACCGCTGATATCAGTATTTTCCTGGAAGATGGCGAACGTGTCGTCAAAGTCGCAGAGGTCAACTTTATAGTTCTTTATTTTTTTCCCGGTAATCTTTTCCACGCCCTGCAATACAGAAGCCTGGGAGCGGCTGTTATTATCCGCTGATATCACTTCATATCCGTTCTGGATAAGGTCAACAAGGGTATGTGAGCCAATATAGCCGCAGCCGCCGGTAACAAGTATTTTAGCCATAATAGAAATTCCCGGCAAAATTCAGGATTTTTTTCCAATGCAGGATAACAGGGGCAATGCTTGTGCAGCCGTTAGCGCAGCGAGTGTACAAGATAATACACACCGGTAGCCAGCAATGCGCTTACCGGTATGGTCAGTATCCATGCCCATACCAGGTTTACCGTTACTCCCCAGCGCACGGCAGAAAGGCGTTTGGTGGCGCCTACACCCATAATGGAGCCGGTGATGGTATGCGTGGTGCTGACAGGTATCTTCAGCGCTTCTGTGATAAAGAGCGTAAGGGCGCCGGCTGTTTCTGCAGCCACACCTTCAAAAGGGGTCACTTTAGTAATACGGGTGCCCATTGTTTTTACAATCTTCCAGCCACCGCTCATGGTACCTACAGCTATAGCAGTATAGCAGGCAAGCGGCACCCAGGTAGGCATCTGGTCAAAACTGGTGATGGTGCCTTCCACCATGAGGGCGGCAGTGATGATGCCCATTACTTTTTGCGCATCATTGCCGCCGTGCCCGATGCTGAAGATGGCTGACGATACCAGTTGCAGCCGCTTGAACCACTGGTTGGCCCGGTGCGCATTTAGCATGCTCAGGTACAGGGAAAACACAGCCATGATGAGCACGATGACACTTAGTAATATCCACTTGAAATTTTGTGAGTGAAAAATCACTTTCGCCGCATAGGAATCATAGTGGGATTTCAGTTGGGCAGGGTCCGTCTGGATATTAAAATATAAAAAGGCGAACACGCCAAGAATAACAGCGATTGAAAAAATCTTAGGCCCCTGTCCTTTTCGGAATGAGTTGATAAACCAGATGGAGATAAGGAATGCCACAATCATACCGATAAGCGGCGCCAGGAAAATGAACAGGGCAATCTGGATAACAGGGCCCGAGTTGACCACGCTGAATGAGCCGGCGTGAGCAATGGCCGCTCCTGCAAAGCCACCGATCAGCGTATGGGAGGAAGAGGAAGGGATGCCCCGCCACCAGGTAAACAAATTCCAGGTGATGGCGGCAATAAGCCCTGAAAAAATTACTTCGAGGGTGATGAAATCGTTTTTTACCGTCTTGGCAATAGTGTTGGCTACTCCGTGATCCTTAAAAATAAAGAAGGCGACAAAGTTGAACAGCGCCGCCCATAATACTGCCTGGAAAGGAGTAAGCACCTTGGTGGATACAACGGTGGCGATAGAGTTGGCAGCATCATGAAATCCATTGATGTAGTCAAATACGAGCGCCAGTACTATAATGACAATAAGGAAAGTAGTCATAGCTTATTTGAAAAATGTGATTATTTGAAAATTTGAGCGGTAAACAACAGGTGGCCATTTTCAAATGGCCACATTTTCAAATTTTCAAACTATTTAGGCGTATTTAATAATAATGGATTCAATTACATTACTGGCATCCTCACATTTATCCGTCACTATTTCCATCACCTGGTATATCTCCCTTTTCTTAATTACTTCTTTGGCATCCGGCTCTGTGGCAAACAGCCTTTCGATGCTCATGTCGAATACATCGTCGGCCTGGTTTTCAATGCTGTTGATTTTTACCAGCGCTTCGGTAATGTTGCGCATATTTTTCATATTTCGCAGCTCCAGCACGGCCGTGCGCACATGAATGGCTCCCTGCTCAATGAGCTCAGCCATCTTTTGCATGCCCATGTCATTAGGGTTAACCCGGTAAAAGTTTATCTTTTTTGCGGAAGCATAAATATAGTCGGCGATATCATCCAGGGAAGTGGCAAGGTAGTGAATGTCTTCCCGGTCAAATGGGGTGATAAAGTTTCTGCCCAGCTCAGTAAATACGCTGTGGGTCAGCTCATCATTGGCATGCTCCAGGTCTTCGATTTGTTTGATAAGCGAAGCTCTTTTGTCAAAATCGGTTTCGGCCACCACCTGCTTCATCACACCACCCATTTTGGCCACGTTGTCGGCCACTTTTTCAAAGAGCTCAAAAAATACCCGGTTTTTGGGCATGAAAATTTTGAGGAAAGAATTGAGTCCCATACAAATAGTTTATTTCCGGTCTTTCCGGAAGGTTTGCGAAATTACCGGGTTCAGCGGGTACCGGGCTTTTATCGGGTGGGAATTAATAATTCCTTAATATACAAATTTGGGCTGGTTTTCATTAAGATGATTATCAAATAATTAATTTTTTCCAGTCGCCTCTGCCTTCAGGATATAACAGGTATTGCTCTGCAAAGCGCTTAATATTCCGGTAACATTCGTATCATGATTCGTTAACATGGCGGTAATACCCCGTTAATACAGCCCGGTCACCTTTGCCGTAAAATTCAGATATGCGATTACGGCTGCTGTTCTTCTCTTTTACCCTTGTTATATTTTCTTTCGTACAGGCCCAGGTGAAGCTGACCGGAAAAGTGGTTAATGCCAGCAATGAACCCTTAGCTGGTGTTTCTGTAAAAATAATGGGCCAGGCCGGTGGTACGGCTACGGATGTGGAAGGCCGTTATAGCTTAGGGCTGACACCGGGTACCAAATATGAAATTGAATTTTCTGCCATCGGATACCAGTCAAAGCTGGTGAATGAAATAGAGGTAAAGGAAAATGAAGTGAATGAGTTAAATATTGTGCTGGAAGTGGAAGCAAGAAGCCTGGAAGGTGTGGTGGTCAAAACGCAGGCTGTATCTGCAAGAAGGGAAACGGCTGCTTCGCTTATTGCTTTTCAGAAAAATACAAATACGGTTGCCTCTGTTATCTCAGCAGAAAGCATACGGCGATCCCCGGATCGTAATACTGCCGAAGTGCTCAAGCGGGTGCCGGGCGCCAGCCTCCAGGAAGGAAAATTTTTGGTTATCCGTGGCCTTGCAGACCGGTATAATCAGGCCATGCTCAATGGCATATTGCTGACCAGCACAGAGCCTGACAGGAAAACTTTCTCCTTTGACCTGATACCCGCCCAGATGATTGATAATATTGTTATCAACAAAGCATTCGTACCTGAATACCCGGGCGAATGGTCGGGTGGGCTGATACAGGTGACTACACGGGATATTCCTGCTAAAAACTTTTTTAATGTACAGGTGGGCACCGGGTTTAATACACAAACTATTGGTAAAGATTTTTATAAGCAGCATGGTGGTAAAACAGACTGGCTGGGGATAGATGACGGAGCCCGTGCCCTGCCGGCATCTTATACCACAAAAGGAAGCTTTGACCAGCTAAGCGCTGCGGAGAAAACAGCAATAGGTAAGCAGTTCAGAAACGACTGGACGGCAGCCGGCTCAAATGCCCCGTTAAATGTTTCTTTCCAGGCAAACGGTGGATTTAATAAAACAATACTGGGTAAAAAAGCCGGGGGCACATTTGGTGTTATGTATAATAAAAGCAACCGCTTTACCCGGATGCAGAATATCAATAATAACTATGATGAAATAGAGTTTACACAGAATTATAATTATGATGATAACCGGTATGCACAGGATGTACAGGTGGGAGCACTGGGCAGCCTGGCTGTGCAACTGACCCCGCTGCATAAAATATCGGTAAAGTCAATTGTAAATGTAAACACCACTAATTATGTAACCGACCGTGCAGGGACAGACGAAGTCCGCGGCAATGACGTGAGGGGAACAGAGCTTACCTTCCGCCAGAACACATTCTTTACAGTACAGGTAGCCGGAGACCATAGCCTGGCGCAGCCATTAAAGCTGAAATGGTACGGCTCCTTTAATATACTGGACGGTTATTCGCCGGATCAGCGCCGTATTGTATACACCAGGAATACGGGCACCCAGCAGCCCTACAGCCTGCTTATCTCTAATACACTTTCGCAGGAAAGCGGAAGCAGAATATTTCAGAACCTGAGCGATTATATCTATACCGCAGGTGGTGACCTGAGCTATGACTTCCGGTTGTTTGATAACAAACAATCAATCAAAGGCGGCTATATGCTGCAGATAAAAGACCGCCTGTACGACGGAAAATTCTTTTCTAATTACCTGCCGGTTGATAACCCGGCTCTGCGTGAGCTGCCGGCTGATAAAGTGTTTGCCCCGGAAAATTTTGGAAATGGCACCGGCAACCTGCTTGGCTTTGATGCTATCAAGAGCCGCAACTTCCGGTATATGGCCAATACCATTTTAAATGCCGGCTTTATACAGTTTGACAACCAGTTCAGCCAGGCGCTGCGGGTGGTATGGGGCTTGCGTGTTGAGAACTATGACCAGTTGGTGGGAAGTGTAAAAACCTGGGATCCGCGCCACACCTATTCTGAAGTAACAGACTTTTTGCCCGGCCTGAATGCCACATTTAAATTGAACAACAGAACAAATATCCGCCTGTCCGGATCGCAAACCGTTATCCGCCCGGAAATGCGGGAGCTGGCTTTTCTTAATATCTACGATTTTGAGCTGAATGCTTCTGTACAGGGCAACCCTTCCCTGCGGCGTTCAAAGGTCAGCAACCTGGATCTGCGGTATGAATTTTATCCCAGGGCAGGAGAAGTATTTACAGCAGGTGTTTTCTTTAAAGATTTTAAAGACCCGATTGAACAACAGTTTGACCAGGGCTCAGGCGGTGCCAGCACTTTTTATTTTATCAATCCTGAAAAAGCTACCGCTTATGGTGCAGAGCTGGAATTCAGAAAGCGCCTTGATTTTGCAGGAGGTGTGTTGAAAAATTTTACCCTGCAGGCCAACGCTGCTTATATCTACAGCCGTGTGAAGGATGCAGGCCGTGACCTGGACAGGCCCCTGCAGGGTCAGTCGCCCTACCTCATCAACGTGGGGCTGCTGTACGATCAGCAGGAAAAAGGATGGAATGCCACTTTATTGTTCAACCAGATTGGCCGGCGCATTTACCTGGTGGGCAGTGTGCAGGCTGGTGGTGGAGCGCCTGACATCTACGAGGCCCCGAGACCTCTCCTTGACTTCCAGGTCAGCAAGAAAATTTTCAAAGAAAAAGGTGAGCTGCGCTTAAACGTTGCGGATATCCTGAATAAAAAACAGGTGTTCTACCAGAATGGTGATGATAATATGAAGTACAGCAGCTCAGCAGATGTGTACCGTTTTACCCGTGTGTTTGGAACTACGTTCGGACTCACATTCAACTATTCATTATAAGCACAACAATAAACATCTTAAATACAAACAAACATCATGAAGAAGTACATTTTTTATGTGGCAGCCTTTACTACCGTGCTGGTTACATCCTGCCGTAAAATAGAAATGGATGGCGAACCCATCATCATCGAAGTGCCGGGAGGTAATGGTGGCGGTAATGGAAATATTGGTAAAAGAGTGGAGCTGAAAGGCCGGATAACAAAGGATACCACCCTGTACAAAGCGGATAATAATATCATCACCGGCCTGGTGTATATAGCAAACGGGGTGACGGTAACTGTGGAGAAAGGGGCAACAGTAAAAGCTACCTATTCCGGTTCTGATGTGGCGGCGCTGATCGTTTCCCGCGGAGGAAAGCTGATTGCTGATGGAACGCAGGAAGAGCCCATCGTATTTACTTCCGCCTCTCCTAATCCGCAATCAGGTGACTGGGGCGGTATCGTACTGTGCGGTAAAGCCAGCATCAACTCTACGTTTGATGGAAAATTTGGCCTGTTCCAGGTAGAAGGCGGCGTGGATAATGCAGAAGGTGAGGGCCGGGCAGGCTCCGGTGATGCGCTGGTGCCAGCCCCGGTGGATAATGATAACTCTGGTACACTGCGTTATGTACGTATTGAATATGCAGGGTATGCTTACCAGCCGGATAAAGAAGTAAACAGTCTCACGATGGCAGCAGTGGGAAGCGGCACAGTGATTGATCACGTACAGGTGACTTATGCCAAAGACGATGCCTTTGAGTGGTTTGGCGGTACGGTAAACTGTAAATACCTGATTGCCTATAAAACCCAGGATGATGATTTTGACAGTGACAATGGCTTTAGCGGCAGTGTACAGTTTGGCCTGATCGTAAGAGATTCGCTGATTGCTGACATTTCAAAATCAGAAGCTTTTGAAAGTGATAATAACCCCACCGGCGGCGCCGTCAATCCGCAGACAAGAGCTGTTTTCTGCAATATCTCAGCATTTGGCCCTTCGGCTACTTTAAACAGCGTGCCCGGCAGCAACTATCTTGGTGCGGCGGTGCAAATCAGGAGAAATTCGTCCATTTCGATTTTTAACTCTGCCTTTGTAGGCTGGCCGGTAGGCATACAGATCAACGGGTCGCAGGGTAATACAGATAAAAACATTACAGCCGGTACTTTGCAACTTAGCGGTATACTGATTGCAGGCGCTAAAAAACCCATTGAATATGTGAAAGGGTCAGAGCCTGCCTTTGCTGATGAAGCGGCGCTGACAGCCTGGTTTACCGGCAACAGTAAAAACAAAGTGCTGACTACCGTAGATGATATCCGGTATACACGTCCGTTTGATTATAGCAACCCGGACTGGCAGCCTTTCGGTAACTCTGCTGTGGTGATACCGGATACGCAGGCAAATCCAAATACACATTTTGATGATCCTATCTTACAGGCACGTTCTTTTATTACAAAAGTGAACTTCATAGGCGGTATTGCACCTTCCGGTGCTGATGCTAACTGGCACAAAGGCTGGACAAAATTTGCTAACCAGTAAGCTGAATAAAATAAACTTTCTTCATAATAAAAGCTATCCTGATACCGGGATAGCTTTTGTTCATTTCATAATGAGAAAAAAGCATATTTCTTAGAGGAGAGCAGGGCAGGATTGCCCATGAATGTTTAATGACAGCATAACATGCCCGTAATAATAGGGTAATACATATCCGGCAATTTTGTACCAGCTCTTTACAGTAATCGTTTCCGCTATTGCACCGGGATTGGCAATCGTATCCCTGCAATATTATCCCTCCATGTGCTGAATCTCTTTCAGCGATGCGGGATCACATTTCTCATGCAGTTTTACCATTCCGGAAGGTCAGTACCGGGATGGTTTTTTTATGTCTGTATCAGCGTAATAGGGCATAACTTTTTGCTGTTTCTGCACCCGGAGGCTTCAGGGAAAAACAAGAAACGCAAAATCCTGTTCCGCTCTATGCATAAAGCGTACTATAAGTATGCTGTATATATACTATATACGCAAAGCGTCCCTTAAGCATAGTTACTCCGTACTTGCTCCATAGTTACCCTGTTAAACAAAGCTGACAACAGATATTGCTCAAGAACCAAAAAGCTGGCAAAAGAGAAGAAAAGAAGAAAATGGACTTGCTGTATCATTGATAAAGAGAGGTGCAAAGCCTGTTGTAATAATACTGAAAAAGCAGATAGTAAATAATACACAGCGCATTTTTATTTTCACAGTACTTGCTATTACTGAGAGATATCAGCGTACCGGAATTAGTTAGAACAGCAGGGCATTTAATATATTAGAAGGAGTAGCCGGTGAATGTTTCAGGTTATATTGTTCGGTATCAGAAAAAAGGTACATCAGCGCCTGCTCTGTGCTGCGGCTGTAGTCTTGCTGCAGGTGATCCTTTTGCTGCATCCAGCGTTCAAAAACGGTATCAAACCCCCTGCTCAGGCTGCTGAGGCAGGTAACACCCATTGCTGCCAAAGCGGCTGCATTGCACTGCTGCTCATATTGCCCCTTAATAGGTATGCTGATCATTTTCTTGCCCATGTGAAGCGCTTCTGCCGGCGTTTCAAACCCGCCACCGGTAATGATGCCGTGGCAGTGGGCAAAGCTTTCATTGAACAATTGTTTGTCTATAGGGAAAAAACGGATATTTCCTTCTGTACGGGGAGAATGAGTTTGGTGAGAAAATATTTCAAACCGTATATCGCCCCATTCACTGAATACGGCTTTGAGTTGTCGCTCACAATAGGCGGGCAAATAAACGATAATATGCCCTTTGTCGCTTACCGGGGCCTGCAGTATTTCCCTTTTTATCACCGGGGTAAAAATAAAGTCATCATACTTTTTAAAATGCAAACCAATATACCGGCTGGCTTTGGCATAGCTCTTCAGTACCCATTCACCTGTCCTGCTTTTCTTAACCGGCCGTGGTGTATGTGCAGACTGAAAGCTGGCCTGGTGTCCGAAATTGACAGACGGGATTCCCTTTTTAGCGCAGGCCGCAGCAGTGATGTATTCAAAATCGTTGATGATAAGGTCATACTTTTCTACCGGCAGTTGATTTACTTCCGATCGGATTCGTGCGGGCTGAATTTTCTTAATTAGCTGCCAGTAATCCAGTCCGCCCCGGCAATTATAAAAAAGGCTGAGCCCTTTGCTGCGGTATTTTACGGGTGCATCCAGCGGCAGGTTGCTGTTGGCCCCGCTCAGAAAAACATCTACACGGCCGTATTGCTCTAAGTAAGGCAATAGTTCCATGGCCCGGCTGATATGGCCGTTGCCCGTAGCCTGCACTGCATAAAGAATATTCATATACGCTGACTTAAATGGCTTTGCCGGTGGAGGAAAGGGAATGGAGGTAAATGGCTATTTCATTCGTCACAACTTCCGTTCTTATTTTACTTGTCCTGATATTTTCTGCTTTAATCTTTTTTTCATCATAGGTATACAGGTGCCAGGTATCTTCATAGTATTCCAGTGATGTCATGTGCTCTACCCAGTCGCCGGAGTTCAGGTAAGTGACGCTGCCCTGCTCTGTAGTGATGGTTCTGTGCCGGGGTTGATGAATGTGGCCGCAGATAACACAGTCATATTTTTTCTCAATGGCGATACCGGCAATCATTTTTTCAAAAGCATCTATTTTCGTGATACGCTTGTGAAACTGCTCCATTATTTTTTTTGAGAGGGAAACCTTGTCGCGGCCAATAAACCGGAGGCAATTATTGATAACCCGGTTAAATCCCAGCAGCATAGCATATCCGTTGCTGCCCAGTTTGCCCCAGAAGCGGGCCTGCGAGCTGGTAGTGTGGTCAAATACATCTCCATGAAAGATCCAGGTCATTTTATTATTTATTTCAATGACCATTTTATCTGTCAGTTGAAAATTGCCTAACTGCATATCAGAATAACGGCGCAGTGGCTCATCATGATTGCCGGTGATATAGATGACACGGGTACCGGTAGAAAGCAGGCTGAATATTTCCTGCAATACCGTGAGGTGTGCAGCAGGGAAATAATGCTTGCTAAACTGCCACATATCAATAATATCACCGTTGAGGATGAGCATGCGGGGTGAAATGCTGCGGAGGTACGCCACCACTTCCTTTGCCTTGCTGGCGTAAGTACCGAGGTGGAGATCGGATAAAACGACTACATCAACCGGCCTTTTTTGCATAAATAATATTTCGGTAAGCAATCATTTCAGGGATATGGCTCCGGCAACGGGCTGATCTTCCGGAATAAATTTTTCTCCGATGAGGACGGCCATAGTTTGTGCCAGTTGCTTCTGATGCCATTGCTGTGGCTCTTTTACTTCACCGATAGGGGCGATGCCTGGCCCCATTACGGCCAGCCAGGTTTGGGCAGAACCTTTGATAAAAAAACCATGACTGTCCCAGTTGGACGGTTTGCTGCCCCGCCCGTGGTCGGTGGTAATCAGCATCACGGTATTGTTCTGATACCCGGGTGTGGTTTGCAGCCAGTGCCAGAGGTCAGCAATCATTTTATCTGCCTGTGCTGCTTTCTGAAGGTAAAGGTCATAGCGTTTTGCGTGTGCAGCATCATCTGTTTCACCCAGACCAAGGTATAATACACGGGGCTTATGTTTGGCCAGGTGTTCTTTAGCGGTAAGAAAAGTGAGCAGGTCATATCTCCCTGTTGCCGTGTTGTTGATGCCTTCCTGCTGTACTTTTTGCAGCAATGCTTCGCCAAAATCCATTTCTTCACTTTTGCTGACAGCATAGCCGCTGTTTACAGGCAGGCCGTTTCGCTCACAGTTGAAGATATAGGGAAATACATCCCAGGATGTAAAGGCTGCTACCCTGCCTTCAAATTCCGGCTTGCTCTCCAGGTATTCCAGTACATTGATATTGCGGTTATTCTTTCGTTTATTATTCGTTACGGTAATGTCGGCATGGCCGGTAAATATTTCGTTATAGCCCGGATAAGAGATGGCATAAATATTCGAGACGTTTATTTTATTGCCCAGACTACGGTTACCATATAGCTGCCCCCTTTTAGCTATTACATTCCAGAAAAAGGGCAGCAATTGTTTTCTCCGCTCACTGTTGCTGGCGTCGCCATACAGTAATTGCATCGTGGCCGTGTCCGGTGTATAGTATGTGCTGGACAAAAGAGAGGAATCGGCTCCGTAAAATAATTCCTGCCACCGAAATCCGTCCAGCGTAATGATGACGAGATTTTCGGCCTTTTGACTGCTTGCGGGCAGTGCTGTGGCAGCGAGGCAGGCTGATAAAAGGATGCTGGTGATAGTACGCTTCATTACGGAAGGTTTTACAAAGAAAGCCAGCAAGTATAACCTTAGTGTTAGCAGAGTATTATCAAAATATTATAAAGAGGTGGTACGGTGTAAGATGTACGTTGTATGATGTACGAATAGCTGACTATTAACCGTTGGCTGTCGTCTGGCATCAGTTTCCTGCTTTCCGCCGGTTGTCATGCCGACGCAGGAGGCATCTGCGGGGTTGGCCATATAAGACATTGGCCACAGGACTTTAATTGTACTCTCCGGGACACTTCGCTTTGCTCAGCGTGACAAAGCAGGAAGTGGTGGAGTGGGTTGACACTTCACGATTGTTAGCTGTTGGCTATCGTTCGTCACCCGGTTCACGACTGATTCTAAAATTTCCGATTTATTATCAGCTATTGGCTGCAAGCTGTTAGCGCTTATTTGTCTCTTGTAATTTGTCGTTTGGTACTTTCCGTACTCAATTAATCTTTCCGTATATCCAGCGTAAAGCCTATGGTGGTGCCCACTCCTTCGCGGCTGCGGGCATGTATGGTTTGCCCGTGTGCCTCTATGATATGTTTGCAGATAGCGAGGCCGAGACCGCTGCCGGTTACATCAAGGCTGCGCCCTACCTCTGTGCGGTAGAAGCGCTCAAAAATCCGCTGCAAATGTTTTTCAGGAATGCCGATGCCGTCATCACCAATTTCCACCAGTATGTGCCTGTCGTCGGTATTGTAAATACTGGCTGTGATGTTGCCATTTTGCTTGCCGTACTTGATAGAATTTTCCACTAAGTTCAGCAGCACCTGCCTTATTTTTTCCTTATCAGCAAATACGGTGATAGGTGATTCACAACCTTTTTTAATGCCACAGCGGATGCTGCGCTGTTCCGCCATAATAGAAATGCTTTCAAAGGTTTCTTTCAAAAGATCCTGTATCACAAAGTTTTGCTTGAAGAGGCTCAGTTCGCCCCGCTCCAGTCTTGATATTTCATCAAGGTCATTCAGCAGGTTGGTCAGCCGCTCCACATTGGTGGCCGTTTTTTCAAGAAAGCGCTTATTGACTTCCGGGTTTTCCAGGGCGCCGTTCAACAGTGTATCAATGTATCCCTGTATAGCGAATACCGGGGTTTTAAACTCATGCGATAAATTCTGAAGAAACTCTTTTCTGAATTGCTCATTTGCTTTCAGCAGCTCTATCTGTTGCTCATTTTCCTTGGCCCATGCTTCCACATCAGCTCTCACTTCATCAATGCTTTTTCGGGGCAGGATATATTTATAGTAAGTCTCTTCCCGCTTGGTGGCTTTAGTGCGGTAGATGAATTTATAGATCAGCTTTATTTTCCGGTAAATAAAACGCTCCAGTACAAAGGAAAACAGGAAATAGCCGCCCAGCAGCACTACACCAAAAGACAAAGCAATAGGCTGCCATCTTTTCTCCAGAAAAAATACCAGCAGGCTGATAGGCAGCGCCAGCCCCAGCGCTGTAAGGAAAGCGAGCTGCCGGGGAGAGATATTTTTTAAAGAAAACATGGGGCAAAGGTACAGGGTTGAGAGAAGATGGTTGACGGGTTTAAGGTTTGAAGTTTGAGGTATAGGGTGAACCGGAAAAGCACCAAATGGCAAATAGCAAGAGATAATTAAATTCAAAATTAAAATCCTAAAACTAACAGCTTATGCTCATAGTAAATCATCAAATCAGAAATCCTCAAATCATACATCGTGCATCACCCTGCATAGCACTCACATCTCAAACTTATATCCTACTCCTTTTACCGTTGTCACACAGTCAATGCCCAGCTTCTGCCTGATTTTACGGATATGCACATCAATGGTACGGTCACCCACTATCACATCGTTGCCCCAGACCTGGTTTAAAATTTCATTTCGCAAAAATACCCGCCCCGGTTTTTGTGCGAGCAGGTACAGCAGCTCAAATTCTTTTTTGGCCAGCACTATATCATTGCCTTCCACCTGCACCAGGAAACGTTCGGGGTCAATGGTCAGCTTATCGAGGTGCAGCGCTTTATTTTCTGCTTTGTTCAGGCGGCGGAAAAGCGCATTTACCCGGCTTAAAAATACTTTAGGGCTTACCGGCTTGCTTACATAGTCGTCGGCTCCGGTTTCCAGGCCTTTTATTTGAGTGACTTCATCATTTACGGCGGTCAGAAAGATAATCAGCGTTTCCCGGAATGCCTGCTGCGCCCGTAATAGTTCGCATACTTCCACGCCGGTTTTTTTTGGCATCATCACATCCAGCACAATCAGGTCGGGGTTGGTTCGCCGGGCTTTTTCCAGCGCTTCATCCCCGTCCCTGGCCGTGATAACCTCATAGCCCTGGCTGGCAAGGTTGTACTTTAATATTTCCAGGATATCCGGCTCATCATCTGCAATCAGCACTTTTCTGCCTTTATTTTCCATCTTCGCTGAAATTTTGCGCAAACCTACTGGATTTTATACCGGTGCGAAAAGCAGGGACCTTTGTTTACACAGACTTAATGATAAGTTAATATCAGGCATGGTTTTACGTAAAAGAAGAAATAAAGGCAATGCCCGGCAACTTTCGGGCCCCGGATTTTGTCCTGATAATTGTATGGTACCCATTTGCTTGTATGAATTATAGGAAATGGTTATTAATTTTGCTGATTCTATCCTTATGTTAAGAACGCTGTTTTATACCTTATTAATCACGGCTGGTATGCCGTCCCTGTGCCAGGTGGCGCAGGCACAGCCCCGCAGTGAAGAGATGCTGAAAAACTTTAAGCCTGAGTTTCGCCGGCTCATCCACCATGAAGCTATTGATGAAGAGCAAAAAAAACTGCTGGCTGCCGATGGCAAGGAAGATCAGTTGCTGACTGCATCTGCCAATGAAGAAGTGAATTTGCTGCTGAGCAATATTTTGAAAAAGGCAGGTGAGGTGGACTGGCTGCAGTACGACCTGGAAACGGATTCGCTGCTGGACCATCGCCTGAAGGTAAACTACCTGTCAGGGCTGACGCAAACCCTGCGCTATGTAAGGCAAAACTGGAGAAGCCGCAAGGTAAATATCCTGCACCTGCCTGAAATTATAGAGACCTATCGTGCTGCTGCAGACAAGGACCGGAAAGGGCAGAGTATGGCTGCGCTGATAGCGGCACAGCCTTATGATGTGGGCATGGCGGTAATGGCAGCAAATGTTTTTTCTTCCAACCCTGGCTATAAGTCAGCAAAAGATGAGCTGGTGCTGAAATATTGCCGGATGCGGCCGGCTGAAACATTTATCACTCTCCGCGATAACCCGGACGTGCCATTTGCCGACAGCCTGATAAAAGCGGCAGCAAAAGTGTACCCGGGCCAGCTTTACAACTATGCACAGGCAGGGGGTAAGTTGAGTGCCCGTATCCACCAGATACAGGATGATGAGTTTGTAAAAGCGGTGGTGCGCATGTCAAAGAGCAAAAGCGGGCAGCAATATTTTCCTTTCCTGGATAATATTGTGAAAGGCAAAATGAGCTTTGAAGAAATAGATGAGGCCGAAAAGGACTCAGTGCAATACTACCGGCTGCTGGTAAAAACGCAACTGGAGTATACCCGCCGTGCCCTGGATGGTGATACGGCGCTGGCATTTAAAGAGCTGACATCTAAGCTGGAAAAAAAGGCGAAAGATATTTTTATCAATACTATAAACAGCCTGCACAATGAAAATGATAATGTCCGCTTCCGCTGCCTGCAGCCGCTAAATGCGCAGGAACTGTATTACCTGGCGGTGCTTTCCGATGGTTTAATCTACACTTCCAGTTATACAAATGGCGTATACCCGCAGATGATGAAGAAGGCTTCCAGCCGTGGCGATTCATTATTGTATAGTGTAAACTTTGACCATTACCGCAAATTTATCAGCCAGGCAGCGGCTTACAATACGCTCAGCAACTTTCTTTCTACTTTTCCCAGCCATGAAGATGCCACCAACCTGATGAAAGCATTTGTAGGCCGGCTGGAAAAATCTTCAGGGCTGGAAGACGGCGTGGATGTGGCTGACTCATATGCCAGTATTATAGAAAACAATAAAAAGCTTGCAGCGGAAGTGCTGGCGCTGGTGCAGGAAAATTATCAGCGCAATAAAGCCGAGAACAATGCAAAAGGAATTGTTATCTATAATATCCTGAACAAGCTGTTCCTTTCCGCCGATTCCACCCGGCAAATTGACCTGACGAAAGAACTGGGGATTCCACCTGTATACAATGTTCCTTTTTCCACCCTGACCAACGAGAAAAAAGAAGTGGTGGCACAGGTGTTTTTTTACGGCGATGAAGATGGCCGTGGCATATTTAATGGCTTTCAGAATATGTTTCCCGGCAGCAACTGGAGTATTGACAGGAGTCACCCGCAGTGGATAGTTATTAAATCAACGAAGGGGAATCCCGTTACTATTTATGCCAACCGCCCGCTGCCCGAAGAAACCGGCGAAGATGATAAAGCCCAGCAGGCATTGCGTGATTACCTGGAGAAAAACAATATTCATCCTACGGTGACGATCCACCGCGGGCACAGCTATTTTGCCAATTCCACTATTGCCTATATGGCGCCGTCGTCCCGTATAGTGTTTATGGGTAGCTGCGGCGGCTTCCATTTAATTAATGATATACTGCAAAAAACCGGGGATGCACATATCATCGCTTCCAAGCAGATAGGAAAAACAGCTATTAACAAGCCTTTCTTTTCCCTGCTTACCGAAAAGCTGCGCACGGGCAGCAATATTGACTGGATACCCTTCTGGAAAGAGTTTAAAAACAGCGCCAGGGTAGAGGGCTTTGAAGATTATATCCCGCCGTATAAAAACCTGGGAGCAATTTTTATTAAAGCTTATCATAAAGCCAGGGGCGATGAAGGGGAGTGATAGCATATTGCCCCGCTGTTATCATTAACTTTGCCCTTCATTTGTTTTAATCTTACCATTTTGTCTGACGCTTCGCCAAAAAAATTTGATATCGCTGTGCTGCGCCGGGTATTCAGCTATGCAGCCCCGTACAAGCGGAAATTTTTCCTGTCAGTGACACTGGCCATTTTCCTGGCGTTTATCACCCCGGTGAGGCCCTGGCTTATCCAGTTGACGGTGGACGAGTATATCACTCATTCCATCACCCACATGATCATCAATATCACCCTCATACAAATCGGGCTGATACTGGTTGAGACCGCCATGCGGTTCTGGTTCTCATTTACTATGGCATGGCTGGGGCAAACGGTGGTAAAGGATATGCGCCTTGCTGTATATAAAAAAATACTGGGGCTCAACCTGTCGCAGTTTGACAAAACACCTATCGGCACACTCACTACCCGTACCATTAATGATATCGAATCTATCAATGATATTTTTGCGGATGGCCTGGTTCCTATTATTGCAGACCTGCTGTCCATCGTCTGTGTGCTGAGCGTAATGTTCTGGATGGACTGGCAGCTCACATTGATTGCGCTGATTCCTTTTCCTATCATTATTATCGCCACCTATTATTTTAAGGAAAGCATTAACCGGTCTTTTTTCAAAGTGAGAAATGCAGTGGCAGCGCTCAATGCTTTTGTGCAGGAGCATCTTACCGGCATGCAGGTAGTGCAGGCTTTTGCAGCGGAAGAAAGGGAGAATGCTAAATTTCGTAAGATAAACCGGGAGCACCGCAATGCGAATATCCGGGCCATCTTTGCGTACTCTGTTTTCTTTCCGGTGGTGGAAATAGTGCTGGCATTGTCTGTTGGCCTGGTAGTATGGTGGACGGCCAAAGAAGCGCTGAACCTGCAGCAAAGCCAGTATGGCACCGTTACCGCATTTATCCTTTTCCTGAACCTGCTGTTTCGCCCGTTGCGGATGATAGCGGATAAGTTTAACGTGCTGCAAATGGGTGTGGTGGCGAGCCAGCGGGTATTTAATGTACTGGACAACCCTGATTTTATTCCGCCACCTGCCGCCGGCGCCTGTAAAGAAAATACACCGCTTCGCGGAAAGGTGCAGTTTGATAAGGTTACGTTTGCCTATACACCCGGTAAGGATGTGCTGAAGGATATCAGCTTTACCATTCAGCCCGGGGAAACAGTGGCTATAGTGGGCCATACCGGGAGCGGAAAGACCACTATTATCAGCCTGCTCAACCGTTTTTACCAGGTGCAGCAGGGGCATATCCGTATTGATGACAGGGATATAGCTGATTACGATCTGGAATACCTGCGTAAAAATATCGGCGTGGTGCTGCAGGATGTATTTCTTTTTTCCGGGTCGGTAATGGATAATATCACCCTGAGAAATGAACAGATATCAGGGGAAAAAGTAGAGGAGGCAGCTAAGCTGATAGATATGCACGACTTCATCATGCAGTTGCCGGGCGGCTATGATTATAATGTGATGGAGCGGGGCGCTACCTTATCGCTGGGGCAAAGGCAGCTTTTGTCGTTTATCCGGGCCCTGCTGTACAACCCTTCCATATTGATACTGGACGAAGCCACTTCTTCCGTAGATACCGAAAGCGAAATGCACATACAGCATGCCATTGACACCCTTATCAGCGGGCGCACGGCTATTGTTATTGCCCACCGGCTGTCCACTATCCGCAAGGCAGATAAAATCATTGTGCTGGATAAAGGTGAGCTGAAAGAAATGGGTACCCATGAAGAACTGCTGCGGCAAAAAGGCTTTTATGCCCGGCTGCATGAAATGCAGTTTGAAAAACACACGGCCGGAGTGTAGGAACCTGCTAAAAATAGTAGTAAATTGCGGGTGTGAAAAATTACCAGCATTTATCGGATGAAGAAAAAAAAGAGCTCGAAGCAATGTTTGTGCGGGAGCCGGAGGCTTTTTATGAAAAAGCCGAAACAGACCTGCTGGCAAATGCGCTCAAAAAGACCGATACAGAACGGTTCCTGACTATGACCCGGCTTATGAAACGTTCGGTTATGCTATCCAGGGCAAAGATTATCCATGCCACCGGCAAGCAGGACTAAAAACAACCACTGTATTTCTCCTTCTTCGGCCCTTACACCCTGGCGGCTATGCCAGCCTCCAGCCTTAAACTTTAATCCTTATCTCTCCAAAACTTACTGATAGTCAATAACAAACCTGCAATCCGTCCTAAAGACCAGGTGGACGCAATCTATCTTGAAAAAATCCGGGAAATGCGGGAAAAAGAGGAAGGTGGTACAGGCGCCTGATTTTTTCCCAAAATCCAAACTACAAAATAGGGTTTTGAGTTCCGCCCCCTTATCTTTGCGGCAAATTTCAGGAACTGTATGCGCAAAGGATGTGTCAAATGCTTGCCAGTAGCGGTTTTCGCCTTATTTTTCTCTCTTTTTTCAGGTATGGCCATAGCCCAGGATCATCAAAATGGTCATGGTGAGCCCGGCCAGCAGGAAGAAGCAAAATTTGACCCCGGCAAAGTGATGCTGGATCATATTGCGGACGCCCATGAGTTCCATTTCTTTTCTGTAAAAAAATCAGATGGCAGTGAGTTTCACGCCACCCTGCCGCTTCCGGTGATCCTTTACTCCCCGCAGCGCGGGCTGGATATATTCATGTCTTCAAAATTCCATCACGGCCATGATGCCTACAAGGGCTATAAGCTGGATGGGCATGATATTGTGGCTGTGGATGCAAATGGCGTCAAAGATGAATCGGTAAAAGTATATGACTTTTCGCTGACCAAAAATGTGGTGCAAATGTTCCTGGCGCTGCTGGTGCTTTTCCTGGTACTTCGCAGTATGGTAAAAAAATACAGGGCAGGCCAGGGTGTAGCTTCTGCGCCAAAAGGGTTGCAGAATGCAATAGAGCCGGTAATTATGTTTGTAAGAGATGATATAGCCAGGCCTAACCTGCATCATAAGGCCGGCAAATACCTGCCTTACCTGCTTACCGTGTTTTTCTTTATTCTTATTAATAATCTTTTCGGGCTGCTGCCGGGCGCTGCGAATGTGACGGGGAATATTGCTTTTACAGCAGTGCTGGGGTTGATTTCGCTGGTGGTTATTTTGTTTAGCACCAATGCGCATTTCTGGGGTCATATCTTTTGGTTTCCGGGAGTGCCGGTGCCTGTTAAGATACTGATGCTGCCGGTGGAGCTGCTGGGAGTTTTTACCAAGCCATTTGCGCTTATCATTCGTTTGTTTGCAAACATGACAGCAGGACATATTATCATCCTGAGTTTTGTGAGCCTGATATTCATTTTTGCAGAGATGACAAAGACTGCCGGAGTGGCTTTTGCCCCGGTGAGCATTGCTTTTGCAGTATTTATTTATTTAATAGAGATTTTGGTGGCTTTCATCCAGGCTTATATTTTCACCAATCTTACGGCGGTGTTTATCAGCCAGGCTGTAGGCGATCATCATTACGAGGAAGATCCTCATTAATAAAGCGTTTTCTTAATTTAAATAAAACAAACAATCATGGATTTAATGAACACTCTGTTAGAGGTTACTGGTAGCTGGTCGCATTTTGGCGGCGCTGTTGGCGCAGGCCTGGCTGCTATTGGTGCTGGTATTGGCATCGGCCAGATCGGTAAAGGAGCTACTGAAGCCATTGCCCGTCAGCCGGAAGCTGCTAACGACATCCGTGGTGGTATGATCCTGACTGCTGCCTTCGTAGAAGGGGTGGCACTCTTTGCGGTAATTGCCGGTCTGCTGGCAGTACTGAAGTAATCATACCCTCCCATCTTTGTGCTGTACCCAACGCACAGGGCAGCGGGTACAGCTCATTTAATACTGAATAAGCGAAGCAATATCAATCATAATACTATGAGTTTATTAACTCCTCATCTTGGTTTCTTTGTATGGACACTGGTGGCTTTCATCATTGTACTGTTTTTATTAAAAAAGTTTGCATGGAAGCCGATATTAAAATCCCTGCATGAAAGGGAAAGTAATATTGCCGGCTCCATTGCTACTGCTGAAAAAGTAAAAGCGGAAATGGCGCAGATGAAAAGTGAAAATGAAGCCCTGCTGGCTACCGCCCGTGAAGAAAGGGCGCAACTGCTGAAAGAAGCCCGTGATACTAAAGACAAAATTATCAACGAGGCCAAAGAGCAGGCAAAAGTTGAAGCCAATAAGATTATGCTGGAAGCGCAGGCTGCTATTAATGCACAGAAAATGGCGGCGCTCACAGAAGTAAAAAACCAGGTAGGTAAGCTGGTAATAGAAGTGAGCGAGAAAGTGCTGCGCAAGGAGCTGGCCGGCAAAGATGCCCAGGAAGCACATATCAAAAGCCTGGTAGACGAAGTGAAATTAAACTGATAGGTAAATAGGAGAATGTGATAATGAGATTTAAACTGCTCATTCCTGCATTCCCAAATTTTCAAACTAAACTATGCCCAATCCCCGTTTAGCATCCCGGTACGCCAAATCGCTGATTGACCTGTCTGTGGAAAAAGGTCAATTGGAGCAGGTATTTGCGGATATGAAATGGCTGCAGGCTGTTTGCAAAAGCAATCGTGATTTTGTAAACCTGCTGCGCAGCCCCGTCATCAAAGCGGATGCAAAGAAGAAAATAATGGAAGCGGTGACAGCCGGCAGGATCAGCCCGCTAACGGTTGCTTTCAATACCTTACTGATCAGCAAGAGCCGGGAAAGCGTATTGCCTGAAATTGCTAACGCATTTATTGAGCAGTATAAAGCCTATAAAAATATTCATACGGTAAAGCTGACCACGGCTTCGCCGGTTAGCGATGCTGTTAAAAACGCCATCGTGGCCCAGGTGAAAAAAGAAGGCGGCTTTGCCAATATTGAGCTGGAGGAAAAAGTAGACCCGGCATTGCTTGGCGGGTTTATGCTGCAGGTGGGTGACAAGCTGGTGGATGCCAGCATCGCTTATGACCTGAGAACGATAGCCCGGCAGTTTGAAAACAATGATTTTATCTATAAAGTAAGGTAATAACTCACAACTCAAAACTTAGAACTCAGAACTAAAAAACTTATAACTTAAAATATATGGCAGAGATTAAACCAGATGAAATAAGTGCGATACTGCGGCAGCAGCTAAGCAATTTCAACGCCAGCGCCGACCTGGAAGAAGTGGGCACTGTGCTGCAGGTAGGTGACGGTATTGCCCGTGTATACGGCCTGGGCAATGTCCGCTATGGTGAGCTGGTGGAATTTGAAAACGGAGTAAAAGCGATTGCCCTTAACCTGGAAGAGGATAACGTAGGTGTGGTGCTGATGGGGGAAAGCGGCGATATCAAGGAAGGCGCTAAAGTAACACGCACCCGCCAGATCGCTTCTATCAAAGTGGGTGAAGGCATGTCAGGCCGTGTGGTAAACACGCTGGGTCAGCCCATTGATGGCAAAGGCCCCATCACCGGTGAGCTGTATGAGATGCCGCTGGAGCGGAAAGCCCCCGGTGTGGTATTTCGTGAGCCGGTAAAAGAGCCGCTGCAAACGGGTATCAAAGCGATTGACGCCATGATCCCCATTGGCCGCGGCCAGCGGGAGCTGATCATTGGCGACCGCCAGACCGGCAAAACGGCGATAGCTATTGATACCATTATCAATCAGAAAGAATTTTTCAAAGCAGGCAAGCCTGTATACTGTATATATGTGGCCATCGGGCAAAAAGCGTCCACCATTGCCGGTGTGATGAAAACCCTGCAGGATAATGGCGCTATGGAGTACACTACCATCGTAGCCGCTTCTGCATCTGACCCTGCGCCACTGCAGTTCTATGCGCCGTTTGCCGGTGCCGCTATTGGCGAATATTTCCGTGATACCGGCCGCCCGGCGCTGATCATTTACGATGACCTGTCAAAGCAGGCGGTGGCTTATCGTGAAGTATCGCTGCTGCTGCGCCGCCCGCCCGGCCGTGAGGCTTATCCCGGTGACGTATTCTACCTGCACAGCCGCCTGCTGGAAAGGGCCGCTAAAGTGATCAACAACGATGAGATTGTTAAGAATATGAATGATCTGCCGGACTCTATCCGTCACCTGGTAAAAGGTGGTGGTTCGCTGACGGCGCTCCCGATTATCGAAACACAGGCGGGTGACGTATCCGCA
>DAOLFO010000201.1:2129-6139 GCA_035326305.1 Chitinophagaceae bacterium | reverse complement strand
GGAATGCCGGCACCGCCAATATGCGGGACAACCTGCGCAGCGCTTCATTGCTGCCGCTGATAAATCCCTATTCGCAGATGGGACTGGCCAATTCCCGCTTCACGCGGGTGGGTATAGAGCAGGATGAGCAGATAACGGCTGAGCAGGGCGCTGTCATCTTTGGCAGCCATGCGGAAAACTCGGTGGTGGACTGGGTACTGCTGGAAATAAGAAATGCGGCAGCGCTGGGGCAGGTGCTCAGCACAAGGGCCGCATTGATACAGCGGGATGGTGATATTGTTGACCTTGATGGGGTGTCACCTGTTTTCTTCTCCGACCTGGAGCCGGGCGACTTCTATGTATCCGTAAAGCACCGCAACCATTTAGGTGTGATGACAGGTACTGCTGTGACGCTGGATGAAAATCCGCTGGCGGTAATTGATTTTACCACCATGTCCAATGGCACTGTGGCGGGTAGTGGTACAGCAGGGCGGAGCTGGGGAAATAATGCGCAGGCAGAAGTGACTGCAGGAGTATTTGCTTTGTTTGGGGGGAATGCGAATGCAAACAGTAATATAAGGTATATAGGTCCACAGACAGATCAAGGTGCGTTGTTAAATGGTTGTTTGAGTGGCGATGCTACAGCACTTCTCAATAATATTTATTCTTTATGTGATATAAATATGAATGGGAATGTCAGATATATAGGGCCGATTAATGATCAAGCGTTTTTACTTAATACAGTTCTTGGTTCTTTGGGAAATCTAATTATTGTGGAGCAGATTCCAAATTAACTCAAACGAAAGTTTATGATTCGATATTCTATACGTTTAATAGCAATTTGCCTCCTTCTTGTAACTTCTAAAGAGAGCCTATGGGCACAGATAGCTACTGCAAGAGGAACCTTAAAGCTTGGGTCTGAAGCAAACTCTTTTATAGTAGCAACCAGGCCTTCTGGTATTAGCTATAATTATGCATTTAATAGCTTTAACCTAAGCTTTAGTATACCTGCTACCGTAACTCCTATACCCACTTTGCAGGTAAAAACAAGCTGGGCTACCGGGGTAACTCAGTGGCTTAAGCCAACTCCTGAATATTATGAAGAGAATGGCCGGCTTTATTTTGAAATTTATGGTATTAACCCATTCCCGTTTGCTGGAGAGGAAGTTGACATTCAGGATGGGATTGTTTTTGATATTGTTGAATTGGAATTTGTAGGAGGGCCTTCAGGTCTTTCCGTTTCAGATGTTGGCCTTCGCATGCACGACAGAACGAATGCTCTTATTCCATGGGGCGGGGGTGGGCCAACGGGGCAAGCATATTGGTATATAAATATGGTCTGTCCATGTGGCCCTTTTGGCGATGGTCAAATCACACCTTTAGCACCCGACCCATTGTTTTTTGCTACAGGCGAAGGATCTTCAACAGGCATTGATGATAATGGAGATCAGTTTGTTACTATTTCAAACCCGCTCCCTGTTACTTTCATCGACTTTACCGCTAAGAAATCAGGCCAGCAACATGCATTTCTCAACTGGTCTACTGCTACTGAAGAAAACAACAAAGGCTTTCATATAGAACGCAGCACCAGTGGTCAAAGCTGGGAAGTGATCGGCTTTGTGCCCGGGCATAATAATAGCACGGTGGAACAGCGCTACAGCTTTACGGATAATAATCCGAAGCCCGGCATCATCAACCAGTACCGCCTGCGCCAGGAAGACTTTGATGGCCGCTATGATTATTCCGCGGTGCGCAAAGTAGATTTTTCTTTTAAAGAGCCGGTAGGTATCAGCCTCTTTCCTAATCCCGCAGGTGGGGAAGGGGTGAATATCAGTTGCGAAGGCTTCAGCAGTAAGGTAAACGTTCTCCTGTTTAACAGCAACGGCATACTGGTACGCCGGTTGGGCAATGTAACTGCGCAGCCGTCAACAGGTAATATTAATATAGAAACAGCATCGCTTCCTCCCGGCCTGTATATGGTAGAGGTAACAGACAGTGAAGGCCACCGGGCAGTGAAGAAGCTGGTGAGGAGGTAGGGGTTTAAGAAGTTTAAGGTTCAAGGTTTAAGGTTAAAAGTTTAAAGTTTAAGGTTGAAGTAAACGCAACGATATTTTCTAATTATTCAATAACTAAAACTGCATAGTTATGAGACAAATGATAATAGCCTTTACGGGATTGCTGCTGTCGGCAACAGCCGGTGCGCAGACAGGTATCGGCACCACAGTGCCTGATCAGTCGGCCCGGCTGGATATCAGCAGCACTACCAAAGGCCTGCTCATTCCCCGGATGACGGATGTGGAAAAATTGGCCATTGCGCAGCCGGCAAAAGGTTTGTTGGTCTTTAATACTACAACCAATCAATTTGAGTATAACTGGAATACGCCTGAGTCGCCCAAATGGGCGGCTATTCGGATTGATGACCAGGTATGGGGTAAGAATTCACAAGCAGCGATTGTTACCTCCCGTTCCGGAGAAAAAGTGGGCATAGGCATTGATGACAATGTAGACCAAAAGCTTACCATCGGGGGCAGCATTTCTATTAGAAAGTCTCAATTTCTGTCAAGCTTTTCCAGCACCACTCACCACCTGACAACCGATGATTACTTTATACATGTTACTATTTGGAATGGTAATACGTTTACCCTGAATTTACCGGCTGCAGCGGAATACGACGGGCAGATAATTGTGCTGCGCTTTGGAAATGCAGGACTTGATGATTCTGAAGGTTTATTTGTCCTGTCTCCGCAGGGAGGCGCACAATTATGTATGCAGGATGCGTCATGCTCCCAAAGCAGCAAAATGATAAGTGCGGAGCGTACAGTGATGTTGCAATGCTTTCGGAATGGTACGGTAAATAACTGGGTGCAGGTGAATTAAAAATGAATACCTGCTAAACAGAGACTCACTTAGGTTTTTTTCATTAGGTTAGGTTTTTGATCAACGGCGGTATGTTCTCATACCGCTTCTTTTTTATTCAGTGTTTTCCCAGGCTATTGGAATCTCTGCTTTGCCACGCTGGACAAAGCGAAGCGTCCCGGAGAGTAGCACTAAAGAATTACTGCCAGTGTTTTATATGGCCAGTCTCTCAGATGCTTCGTCTCTCGGCATGACAAGAAGCTGAAAGCGGGAACGGCAATCGTGAAACGACGGCAAATGACCAACAGTCATCAATTGTCAAACCGCTTAGTCTCGTCCCGCTTGTCCTGTTGAGCAAAGCGAAACATCTCAATCTCTGCAGTCAGCAGCGTGCTGCAAACGTCTTTTATTGCGGCTGTTCGGGATACCTTGTTTCATAGCATGATAAGGGAGTGGGGGATGATATTTTTGAATGAATTGCTCTTGCAGCTTCCTTTATCACGGTTATGAAAACTGGAGCAGACATTAACTTTGTTCGGATATTTACTTTGCTAACAGAATAACTATGATTACGCCGGAAAGAAAGTGCTATTACATCTATATCGTTACTAACCCTCAATGCACTGTTTTATATACAGGGGTAACAAATAGTCTTCATATGCGGTTAATTGAGCATTGGATAAACCGCGGAAAGGAAAAGACTTTTGCCGGAAAATATTTCTGTTATAACCTGCTTTACTATGAAGAATTTTTATATATCAATGATGCAATTCAACGGGAAAAGGAAATAAAGGGCTGGCGCAGGCAAAAGAAACTGGATTTGATAAAGTCAATGAATCCGGACTGGATATTTTTGAATGTTGAGTTTTGTGGTGAATGGCCTCCGAAAGATTACGCCAATCGCTTTTAGTTTCGGGGCTTTTACTATGTTAAGTACGGGGAAACATCTTAAACTGTACAATCAGTGAACTCCTGCAAACTTTTTCTGATGCTTCTCTCCGGGATGCCTCCTTCGTCGGCATGACAAGAGGCTGAAAGCGGGAGCGTCAATCGTGAATCGAAGCGCCGTACACCGTACATCGTACACCTTGCCAGCCTTGCCCCGCTTTGTCACGCTGAGCAAAGCGAAGGGTCCCGGAGAGTAGCACCAAAGACCTGCTGTCAGTGTCTTATAT
>DAOLFO010000201.1:0-2029 GCA_035326305.1 Chitinophagaceae bacterium | reverse complement strand
GGGTCCCGGAGAGTAGCACCAAAGACCTGCTGTCAGTGTCTTATATGGCCAGCCTCTCAGATGCCTCGTTCCTCGGCATGACAAGGGGTTGAAAGCGGGGAGTATCAGTCGTGAACCAGCAATCGGTACACCGTACATCTTGCAAATCAGCGCCCCCAATCGGGTACTGGTGCTTCAGTATTTCTGAACAATATGCAAAAGGGCCGGCTGCTAAGCCGACCCTTTTCACAATTTATTTTCCCTGGCAGAGGATACTACTAATTATCTTCTTCATTCAAATCAATCTGGTAAGAGTATACGCCACTGTACCCGGGATAGATGCCATCCAGCTTTACCTTACCATACGTACCGCGGCTTAATGCCCCGGCAAGTTCATCTGTGCTTTTTACTTCCTGTCCGTTTACCGATGTGATTACAAATCCTTCTTCCATCCTGGTGCGGCTGAAAGGCCCGCCTTCAGAAATTTTCTTTACCTGCACACCGCCCTTGATGCGGTATTCTTTTGCTTTTTGCTCGCTCACATTTTCCAGCTCCACACCCAGGCGATCACCGATGATCTCGCTGGAGGCAACTTCTATCTTGCTTTTTTCAGCTTTCAGGGTTACTTCTGTATTATACTCTTTGCCGCTGCGGATATATGTCAGCTTTACTTTTTCCCCGGGGCGGTAGCTGGCAATCTGCCCGCTCATCTCAAGCCCGCTGGATACAGGGTTGCCATTTACTTTAGTTATTACATCGCCTTTTTTCAGTCCTGCTTTGGCAGCAGCGCCATCAGCAGGTATGGCTAGCGCATATACGCCGGAGCCATCTTTTATACCGGCCCGTTTTACCCATTCTTCATTGCCGTTGGAAGGATAGGAAATACCCAGGTAACCTCTTTTTACATCACCAAACTCAATGAGGTCGCTAACGATTTTTTTCACAATGTTTACCGGGATAGAAAACCCGTAGCCGGCATATGTGCCATTAGGCGCCAGTATGGCGGAGTTGATACCAATGAGCTGGCCATCGGTGGTAATGAGGGCGCCGCCACTATTGCCCTGGTTGATGGCGGCATCTGTCTGGATAAACATTTCCACAGGCGAATCGCTCTGGCGGCTGTTGATGCCAATAGTACGGCCCTTGGCGCTTACAATGCCGGCGGTCACAGTAGTCTCCAGCGTAAGCGGGTAGCCTACTGCCAGCACCCATTGACCCAGCTTTACATCGTCAGAGTTGCCGTACACCATATAAGGCAGGTTGGTGGCATCAATTTTAATAACGGCCAGGTCGGAGCTGGGGTCGCGGCCCAGCACCTTTGCTTTATAAGTTTTTTTATTGCTTAATGTTACTGTGATCTCATCAGCCAGCGCACCGGTAGACACATCAGACACAACGTGGTTATTGGTAACGATATACCCGTCTTTGTCAATGATCACACCGCTGCCGGAAGCTCTTTGTTCCGGTTGTATCATGGGGCCATACCCGGGGCTGAAATTGAAGAAGTCATCAAACAGATCTTCGATAGAGCCCCTGCTGCGGCGCTGCTGCGTGGTTCCGTTGTTTACCTGCCTGGCCGCAATCTTTGTTTTAATATGCACTACTGCCGGCACAGCGGCGGCGGAAGCTTTTGTAAAGTCAATAGGATCAGCCAGGCTGCCGTCATTGCCATAAAACCCTGCATAATTCACAGGCAGCTTACCATCTGCAGGCTGTACCACAACAGGGCGGTTGCCTGTAATTTTACTGTAAACCCATACACTGCCAACAGCCGACAGGGCGCTTACGCCTACAATCAGCAAAAGTTGTTTCCATTTCATATTCGATTCAGTTTTATTAGTTCTTGTTAATGATAGGGTGATTTTCAAATTCTGTGCCTTGCTGTACAAAATAACAAACTGTCATACAGAAGTTCCCGCCACTTGTTCAGTTTAACAAATCATTTACTAAGAGCTTCGTAGATAAGGGCAAATTTAAAAAAAATAGCAGGAAATTTCAGCACCATTTACAGCGCTGCCAGGAACCGGAGTGTGTCCGCCCCATCGGCAAA
>DAOLFO010000200.1:0-6169 GCA_035326305.1 Chitinophagaceae bacterium | reverse complement strand
GTCTGCCGCTGCCACCGGCAACACCATACCGGTAGTGGATGCAGGCGCCAGTTATGCTATACCCACCTCTACCCCGTTCATACTCACCGGCAGCGCTACTGACGCAGATGCAGATGTGCTCAGCTATTCCTGGGAGCAGATAGATGCAGGTCCCGCCGGCAACTGGAATGCCCCTTCCGGCAATGCGGCAATATTTCGCTCCTTTGCCCCTGCTGCCACGCCGGTACGTTATTTTCCCCGTCTCAGCGATGTCATCAGCAACACTACCACTATTGGTGAAATATTACCTGCCTATGCCAGAACCATGAACTTCCGGCTTACCGCACGTGACGGACTGGGCACATGCGCATCAGAAATGCAGGTAACGGTGATAAACACAGGCAGCGCCTTCCAGGTCACTGCCCCTAACAGCACGGGCATCAGCTGGCAGGCAGGATCAAAGCAAACCGTTACATGGAATGTAGCCGGTACAGATGCCGCACCGGTTAGCTGCAGCCAGGTGATAATAGAGCTGTCCGTGGACGGCGGGCTTACTTATCCCACTATATTAGCCGCTTCCGTACCTAACGATGGCTCAGAGTGTGTGGTCATTCCCAATACGCTTACCTCCCAGGCCCGGATCAGGGTAAGGGCTGAAGGGAATATTTTTTATGATATATCCAATAACAATTTTTCTATCGTAGCCGCCCAGCCCACTTTTGAACTGGATTGTATGCCAGTGACCACCCTTACCTGCCCTGCTCCTGCTACAGTCAGTGCCGGCACGCTCAGCATTAGCTCTGTATTAGGCTTTACGGGAGTGGTATCATTGTCTGCCGAGTCTGCACCAGCCGGTACGACCATTACATTTTCCCCGCAAAACGCAGCTCCCGGCAGCAGCACGCAGGTAACTATTGCCGGCGCCAACAGCCTGCCCGCCGGCACTTATTCCGTTACAATAAAAGGCGTGTCGGGCTCTGTTGAAAAAACCCGCATCCTCAACTTTACCATTCAGCCGGGGGCCGGGCCGGTTGTCACCACACCACCACAGGCCCGGCAGGTATGCGCCGGGGGTACCACCAGCTTTACAGTCGCCCATAGCGGTACGGCTGCCGGCTATCAATGGCAGGTCAGCACCAACAATGGGAATACCTATATTAACCTGAATAACCAGACTGCGGCAACGCTTAACTTGTCAGACATTGGCCTGGGGCAAAACAATTATTTATACCGGGTGGTAATATACGGGCAGTGCAACACAACCGTATCCTCGTCGGCCCTGCTTACCGTGTATACATTGCCACAAACAAGTTTGACTGCATCACCATCCACCAGCGTGATGCCCGGCTCCTCTGCCATCCTTACGACCACTATTACCCCGGGCAGCAGCAGTGTGGTTACACCATCCTGGTTTTATAATGGAAACGAAATAACCGTCACAGGCAATTCACTGCCGGTAACGGTAGAAGGCCTGGGCACCTACCAGGTCAAAGTGGAAGATGCCAATGGTTGCAAGGCTGAGTCGCAAGCCATCAGCATTACCGCACAGGCCAGTGAAAGGTTGTTTATTTATCCTAACCCTGCGAGCAATGGTGAGTTTACCGTCACTTATTTTAACACCAGTGGAAACACCTCGCAAACGGTTACTGTATACGACTCAAAAGGGGCACGGGTATACAGCCGCAGCTTTGCTGTTAGCAGTTCTTATCAGCTCCACCGTATCAACCTGCGTGGTGCAGCTACAGGCATTTACTATGTGATGCTTAGCGATGCAAGTGGTAAAAAAATAAAGGAAGAAAAAGTACTCATACGCTAAAGGCACGGAGTAAACAGATAAACGAGGAGGTAAAGCCGGTATAGCCAGGGCGTTACAGTCATGCATTCATGGGTGCCAGGTACACAGGTCATCAGCTATAGAGGTATAGTAAAATTAATTTTTCTCCTTACCAGCCGCTACTCTACCTGATAAGCGTGGTGGTGCCATCCAGCACATACACTTTCCCGGCAAAGTCAATAGCCCTGAGCCTCCAGATATAAACCCCATTGGGCTGTAATATTCCTTTGTAATAACCATCCCAGGAGCCGCCGGGATCACTGGTGGAGTATACCGGCTGACCCCACCTGTTGTAGATAATAAAATAATCCACCTCCCGTATACCTATGTAGTAAGGGCGCAAATAATCATTTAGCCCGTCTCGGTTAGGAGTAAAGCCGGTCGGTACAAAAATAGTGGAGCCTTTAAACAGCTTAACATGTGCAGTAGCCTGATCAGTACACCCTTCAGGAGTGGTGGCAGTCACGGTAAAGGTTTGATCATCCTCGATCACACCGGTGGTGGTAGCTGAAGCCGGCTGATCCAGCAGGGCGGCAGGCTCCCAGCTGTAGCTTACCTGCCCGCCACCCGGTGAGGGGAGCAACTGACCGGAAGCTTTTAGCTGAAATCGTTCATTGCGCAAAGCCAGGGTATCGCTTCCTGCAGTATTTACCTGCACCTGGTTGATAAAGACAGGGTGGCTTACCACCTCCGCTGTGCATCCGTTGGTGGCGGTTGCGCCTAACTGTATCGTTCCGTTCAGTGGGTTATTAAAGCTATGTATTGGATTTTGTTCCCCGGTAGTATACCCATCTCCAAACTGCCACTGCCAGGAAGCGATAGTAGTGGCAGCATCCACCTGCGTACCCGAAAACTGGTAAGGCTGCTGCACACAGCCGGCGGCCGGGCCGGCAAAATCAATAACAGGCGCAGGTAAAATATCAAATGTATGCGTAGCTGTATTGGCAGAAGCACAACCTGCATTGGTGCTTACCTGCAGGGAAAGGGTATGCCCTCCCGGTGCCAGGCCCTGCAACTGGGGTAGCTGGGAAGATGAAACAGGCAGGCCGTCCAGCACCCAACTCCAGTTGCTGATCGTTCCGGCAGTAACAGTTGATTCATCTGCAATGCGTGGTAATTTGCCCTGGCAGGTATCATATACAGAAAAGCCGGCTACAGGGTAGTCACTGATAAGGATGTTCCGCTTCAGCGTATCGCTGTCGCAGCCATCAAACCCTTTTACAGCAAGCTTTACTTCGTAGATGCCGGGTTGCTGGTACAGGTGCTGGGGCGGATTTTGCAGGGTGGATGTAGTGCCGTCGCCAAAGTCCCAATGATACGCTGTGATTGGTGCAAAAGACTCGGATGTATTTGCAAAAGAAACCGGTGTACCGATGCAGGTGGCATTATTGGTAAAGCCGGTCTGAAAGTCGGGGCTGAGCGCTGTGCAAAATTGCTGCAGGTTAAAATTGCCGCCCGTAGCAGCAGAAAAACCCCAGTATACCAGCGGATTATTATTAAAAATGGATTGTACCAGGTTTACCTGCGCTTCCACGCGGAGCACCCCGTCAAAATAAGCACGTATCCATTGCGTAACAGGATCCCAGGTAATACGGAAAAGGTGCCACTGGCAATCCTCAATATTGGCGCTGGTAGCAGACGCCTGTACCGGCCCGGCCAGGTCGCTGCCATGTGTCATTTGCCCGTTGGCCTGTATGCTGATATGGTCATAGGTGGGGTCATTATTTACAGTATTTTGCCAGGTATCCAGCACTATCCCGATAGAGGGGCTTACTCCTTCAAAACCCAGCCCGCCGCCGGAAGCGCCAAGGCTGTTGCTCACCTGCTGCAGCATGAATACCATACCATCGGCACCGGCTGCATCCGAGCAGCCGAGGAAAACGCTAAACCGGAAGTCAAAGGGATTATTCAGGTCAAACAATGTCCTGTTCCAGGCGCTGCCGCTCTGGAAAGTCTGCTGTGTCGTTAAAGTATAACAATTGCAGGAGTTCGCAAATGCATTACCATTGAGCTGGTACTGCTGGGCAGAAATGCCGGTTGAAATTCCTGAAAAAAGCAAGGGGGTTAAAACCGTCCGCAGCATCGTCATTATTGTGTACGTGGCACGCATTAAGCGCTCAATATACCAAGGAAAAAGGAAATGCTACAGGGCGGCGGCCGCTTTTTTATTTTCCTCCCATTCCTTCCTGCCCAGGCCGGCAAAAACATGCCGCTCGCTGTGATAGGAAGAGCGTACCAGCGGGCCGCTTTCCACATAGTCTAATCCCAGCCCGTACCCGATTTCCCGGTACTCGGCAAACTCATCAGGATGTACAAAACGATGAACGGGCAAATGCTTTGCTGTTGGCTGCAGGTACTGGCCGATGGTGACCACATCGCAGCCATTATCCCGGAGATCTTTTAATGTCTGAACGACTTCTTCCTTTTTTTCTCCCAGCCCCAGCATAATGCCGCTTTTGGTACGCCGCCCGCCATCTTTCAGTATGCGGATCACTTCCATGCTGCGCCAGTATTTAGCCTGTATCCGCACCTGGCGGGTCAGCCTTTCCACGGTTTCTATATTGTGCGAAATCACTTCGGGGGCAGCATCTATTACCCGTTGCACATCTTCCTTTTTACCCTTGAAGTCAGGAATAAGCGTTTCTAACGTTGTATCCGGGTTCAACATCTTTACCGCCCGTATCGTATGCTGCCAGATGGTGGAGCCGCCGTCTTTCAGCTCATCCCGGTCTACAGAAGTGATAACGGCATGCTTCACTTTCATGAGGTAAATGGCTTCGGCCACACGTTGCGGCTCATCCCAGTCTACCTCCTGCGGGCGGCCCGTAGCCACCGCACAGAAGCCGCAGCTCCGGGTGCAAACATTGCCCAGTATCATAAACGTGGCAGTACCGGCGCCCCAGCACTCGCCCATATTAGGACAGTTGCCGCTTTCGCAGATAGTATGCAGCTTATGGGTATCTACTAATCCCCGTACATGCTTGTAATTTTCACCAATAGGGAGCTTGACCCTGAGCCAGTCAGGTTTTTTGATACGGCCGGCAGCGCCGGCAGCAGGAACAACGGGAAGTTCTGTCATGATTGCTTCTTCAGAATACTAAAACAGCCTGCCGGCAAAATGGTTGACAGCCTTTTGCCTGCTGTGCAAACAGGCTGCCCGGTACCAGTAGCTAAGCCACAAAAATACAAGGATTACTTCCGCTTGCCAAATAGCAGGGCTATATGGCCCTGTACAAAGAATTGGCGCTCTTTCTGAAAAAGCATGATAGGCACTTTGGAAGGATAAAAGTCAGCGCTGATACCTATTTCAATACCGCTCACCGTTTCGTTAAAGCGGCCCCAGTCAAACCGTAAAGCACCTTTCACAAAAGCGCCAGGCCTTATCTTCATCTCCCCCCAGCCCTTGCCCAGGCCGCCACCACTGATATGAGGGCCGTTTACAAAGTTGGTGCTGTCCTCCGGCGTATATTTGATCGTTTCCTCCTCACCCATCGAGTTTTGTATGGAAACATAATAAGGCCTGAGCAGGCCTATGGATATTCCCCCTGTATATACAGCCGATACGGCCACCCCGTTTTTATTTCCTTTTTGCCCCAGTATATACTGCTGCCCCATGCCTATCGTCAGCGGGTAGAAATAATTGATCTTGCCATATATATAAGGATTTCCAAAAAAGAAATTGGCGCTCGCTGATTTTTCTTCGTTTGCGCTTTTTATCTCAGTAAGATCTATGCGGAAAATATTCGTTTTCCGGGCCGATTTCATCCGCCCGTGCTCATAAAAAATACCATATCCATTTGTACGGAGCTGTACGCCGAAAATATTCTGCTTTTCATATATCAGCACCCCTTCTTCCGCCTGCCGTATCAGGTCATTTATCTTCGCCCTTTTTGCCTCTTTGCGCTCCTTTCTTTCCTCTCGTTTATCCTGTGCGGAAACTGTAAAGAAAAAAACGAGCAGCACTAATAACAAACTAACTTTCTTCACAAAAAATATTTTTATTGATGGAATGGACATGGTGCATTCCAATAAATTTTATTACCGTTCTTTTTTACCGTTATGCCTGCTCCCTGCATCTGATAACGTAAATTTAGGGTAAAAATTGAAATGACCTCTACTGTAGTTTATAACGGCTCGTTAAGAACCACCTGCACCCATATAGCCAGCGGCGCTGCATTTGAAACAGATGCCCCGGTAGATAATAATGGAAAAGGGGAGCGCTTCTCCCCGACCGACTTGCTGGCCACCAGTCTGGCCTCCTGCATGCTCACGGTAATGGGCATTAAAGCCCGCAGCATGGGATTTGACCTGGACAATATAAAGGTGGAAGTGCTGAAGCAAATGAAGCCTGATCCC
>DAOLFO010000199.1:5019-6214 GCA_035326305.1 Chitinophagaceae bacterium | reverse complement strand
GAACGTGCCACCGGATAAAAGGGGGCTGGTACATGAAACAGACCGGGCATCATTGAAAGATTTTGGAAAGCTGCTGAAGCAAATGTTTGCTGTCAACCATGCGAAAGGGGCTTTTATTACTGCCAGCAATACAAGGGGAAATGATCGGCGTTTTGCAGTTGCAAATCTTCTGGACAATGACCGCTACAGCTATTGGGCAACAGATGACGGAGTGACAACGGCAGAGCTGACGCTTAATTTAAAAGGTAAAAAAACATTTAATGTCATCCGCCTGCGGGAAAATATTCAACTGGGTCAGCGCATAGATGACTGGGCGGTGGATGTATGGGAAAATAATGCCTGGAAGGAATATGCCAAAGGAACTGCGATAGGCTCATCAAGATTGGTAAGAGGGAGCTATGTAACGACAGATAAAGTGCGGATACGGATTACCAAATCGCCGGTAAGCCCCTGCCTGAGCGAGGTTAGCCTGTTTACAGAGCCCCTGCAGCTAAGCGCCCCGGAAATAAGCCGCGACAGGGAAGGCATGGTAAAAATCACTACACCATCTCCTGTACATTTTATACGGTATACTACAGATGGCAGCGAGCCAACAATGCAATCACCCCTTTATTCGGCGCCTTTTGCTATGCCGAAGGGCGGAACGGTGAAGGCAAAAAGTTTTGGGGCAAAAAAAGAGAAAAGTGAAACAACAACTGCTGCACTGGGCATAGCCAAATCAAAATGGAAAATTGTTGCTGCTTCTTTTGAAGGCAGTGGATCCCGTGCGGCTTTCGCTATTGATGAAGACCGGCAAACGATGTGGCATACCTGGAAGGAAAAAGAAAGCAAAGCAGCGCCCCAGGAGATAGCGGTGGATATGGGTGAAGCTGTACGGATAGCAGCATTTACTTATTTGCCGCGGCAGGATAAAAGGGAGTGGGGGCTGGTGAATAAATACAGTTTTTATACCAGTGAAGACGGAAAGGAATGGAAGCTGGCGGCTGCAGGAGAGTTGGCTAATATTAAGGCTAACCCGGTAGAAACCAGGGTTAATCTTTCTGCACCGGTACTGGCCCGTTATTTTAAGCTGGTGGCGGAATCAACTGTACCGGCTTCGGATGGGCAAAGCTATGTGGCGGTGGCGGAGCTGGGGGTGTTTGAGTTGTGAGTTGTGAGTTGTGAGTTGTGAGTTGTGAGTTGTGAGTTGTGAGTT
>DAOLFO010000199.1:0-4919 GCA_035326305.1 Chitinophagaceae bacterium | reverse complement strand
TTGTGAGTTGTGAGTTGTGAGTTGTGAGTTGTGAGTTGTGAGTTGTGAGTTGTGAACTACTAAAGGTATATAAATTAGCTGTTATGAAATTCTTACTTAACCGGTTCCTGGTGCTTGCTGCTATACTGCTGACAATATGTATAGCTAATGCACGGCAAAATTATCAGCCTGATTGGGCATCGCTGGACAGCCGCCCTGTGCCATCCTGGTTTACTGATGCCAAGTTTGGTATTTTCATTCACTGGGGACTGTACAGTGTGCCGGCATGGGCTACTAACTCCAATGCTGATGGATTTGGGAGCAACTATGCCGAATGGTACTGGGAAAGATTGAATAATAAAAAGCTGAAGATACATAAGGAGTTCCTGGACTTCCATCATAAAAACTATGGCCCTAATTTTCAATACCAGGATTTTGTTACACAGTTTAAGGCAGAATTATTTGAGCCAAAGCAATGGGCAAATATTTTTAAAGAAGCCGGTGCGAAGTATGTGGTATTAACCAGCAAGCACCATGATGGATTTGCCCTATGGCCCAGCCGTGAAGCCTGGAACTGGAACGCTGTGGATGGAGGCCCGCACCGCGACCTGGCCGGTGATTTGTCCGCTGCTGTAAAAGATGCCGGGCTGCACATGGGTTTTTATTATTCATTGTATGAATGGTACAACCCGCTGTACCGGCAGGACGTAACAAAATATGTGGAGGAGCACATGCTGCCGCAAATGAAAGACCTGGTAAACCGCTATAAGCCCGATATCTTCTGGCCGGATGGAGAATGGGATCAATCAGATACCACCTGGCGCAGCCGCGAGTTTGTAGCATGGCTGTACAATGAATCGCCGGTAAAAAATTCTGTAGTGGTAAATGACCGGTGGGGCAGCGGGGGAAGACATCACGGGGGATTTAATACCACCGAGTATGGCAGCGGTAATGCCAGCCTGGACAAGCCCTGGGAAGAGTGCCGCGGCATTGGCGAATCATTTGGCTATAACCGGAATGAAAACCTGGAGCAATACCAGGGCAGCCGCCAGCTCATACATATGCTGATTGATATTGTATCACGCGGGGGCAATTTATTGCTCAATATCGGCCCTGCAGCAGACGGCACTATTCCTGTTATCATGCAGCAGCGCTTAAAAGATATGGGTGACTGGCTGCAAATAAATGGCGAAGCTATCTACGGCACCACCGCCTGGCGGGAAGCGCCGGAGAAAAAGCAGCCCGGTATTTATTTTACCCGTAAGGAAAAAGATTTATTCGTTCATCTGGCGGAGTGGAAAACACAAATTGAAATTCCGGGTATTCGCTCTGCTGCTGTATCCCTTCTTGGCTATTCCGGCAGGGTAAATGCAAATGTAAAAGGAGGAAAGCTGATGATCAAAGCACCGGCTATTGATCCTGGCAGCAATCCCAGTCCCCATGCGTGGGTGTACAAAATCGCTAATGCTTTTTAATAAACGGTATGAAAAAATTTTTCCTGCTTGCTGTGATGACCGGCTTTATGCTTCATGTACCGGCGCAAAAGATAAGGGTGCTTACTTATAATATTCACCATGCGCAGAACATGCATGGCAACATTGAGCTGGATACGCTGGCTGCTTTTATCCTGGCACAAAACGCCGATGTGGTGGCGCTGCAGGAAGTGGATAGCATGTGCCAGCGCTCCGGCCCTTTTGATATTATGAAGGAGCTGGGCAGGCGTACTGGCATGTATTATTATTTTGGCAAAGCCATGAACTATGACGGGGGAGGGTACGGAGAAGGGCTGCTCACCCGCTGGCCTGCCGAAAGCATGGAAACGGTGGCCCTGCCCTATCAAAAAGATAAAGACCGGGAGCCAAGGGCCGCTATCAGTTGTGTGCTGAAGGCGCCGGGTGGTAAGCGGGTAAGGATAATTGCCACCCATTTTGATCATCTCCGTGATTCTGCTGACCGGATCATGCAGGCATCACATTTATATGATTTATATAAAGATGAAACGCTGCCTTATATTATTATGGGCGACCTGAATGCCACACCTTCAGAACTTTCAATCAAACGCTTGTTAGAAATAACACGCCTGCCCCGGCAGGATAAGCAGCAGCCTACTTTCCCCTCCGGCATACCTAAGAGTAAAATTGACTACATCCTGTTATCGCGGAGGCACAACTGGAAAGACCTGGGCTATAAAGTAATAAATGAAAAATATATCTCCGATCACTGTGCGGTATTCGCAGAGCTGAGGCTGCCGTAGAGCCGGGCAGTCACAATCATATACACAAAATCAGTACTGTACTGTATTATTTTGTAAATTTATCTTTCTGCTATCACGATTGTTTTCGATCTAACCCGGAGGCCTGATGAAATTGCTTGCGAACAAAAAAATCCTTATTGTCGTCATTTTGCTGTTAATCGCCGTTGCGGTATACTTTTTTGTAAACCGTTCACCACAGATTGATTTCAGTACAGATGTAAAGCCTATTCTGAACAGTAAATGTATTGCCTGTCATGGCGGTGTAACGGCCAAAGGCGGGTTCAGTGTGCTGTTTCCCGAAGAAGCATTAGGTATTACAGAGTCCGGCAAACCGGCTATTGTGCCCGGTCACCCCGGAAAAAGTGAAATGATCCGCCGCCTCACTACAGGCGATCCGGAAGAGCGCATGCCATACAAGCATGAGCCGCTAAGCAGTAAAGAAATCAGTATCCTCAAAAACTGGATAAAGCAGGGCGCTAAATGGGGCGATCACTGGGCTTACCTGCCGGTAAAAGAAGAAGCTGTGCCGGAGGTAAAGTCTGCCTGGGCAAAAACGCCGGTTGATCATTTTATTTATGAAAAGCTGGAAGAGCAGCAACTGCAGCCTGCTGCAGAAGCAGATAAGCCTGCGCTGCTCAGGCGGGTGAGCCTGGATATTATTGGCACTTATCCCGATGAGGCAGTTATAAAGCAATACCTGGAATCCGCTAACCCGGATGCTTACGGGGTACTGGTGGATTCATTGCTTGCTTCAGAACGTTTTGGTGAAAAATGGGCTTCACTCTGGCTTGACCTGGCCCGCTATGCCGATACCAAAGGATACGAATCTGATAACGGCAGGGAGATATGGGAGTACAGGGACTGGGTGATTAAAGCATTTAATAATGATATGCCGTACGACCAGTTTATCACAGAGCAACTGGCCGGCGATCTTTTCCCGGAGCCAACTGACGATCAGTTTATAGCCACTGCATTCAGCCGCAACTCCATGACAAATGATGAAGGCGGCACCGATAATGAAGAGTTTCGCAATGCCGCAGTCATGGATCGGGTAAATACAACCTGGGAAGCACTGATGAGCACTACTTTTTCCTGCGTGCAATGCCATAGCCACCCCTATGATCCGTTCCGGCACGATGAATATTATAAGTTCATGGCCTTCTTCAATAATACCCGTGATGAGGACGTGCCCGGCGATTATCCGCTGCTGCGCAATTATGATGACACGCTGAAAGCAGAGCTGGAAGCAGTGGCGGACTGGACAAAAAAATATGGCACAGCAGCAGATGCCGCAAAGCTGAAACTTTTTTTACGCACCTGGCAGCCATCTATTAACTCTACCACAGCCGACAGCCTGAAAAACGCAGTGATTGGTAATAACAATTATGCGCTGATGGTACGGAACCATGCTGTGGCGAGATTAAAGAATGCTGATTTGAACGGGGCCGGCCAGCTTATCTGGAATTTTTATTCTAATAAAGCTAATGGAGTTTTAACGATAAGGAAAGGAAGCCCTGAAGGGCCGGTGGTAGTTAGTATTCCTGTTAAAGCAATGGACCGGTGGAGAAGAGAGTCTGTAGAGTTTCCAAAACAGGATGGTGTGCATGATCTGTACTTGGTCTATGAAAATAAAAGTATGCCGGCCGGCAGTGAAGACTTTGCTATTGTTTTTGACTGGCTGGCATTCCTGCCGGTATTGCCGGGAAAAGATCAGCCTGGTTATACAGCAATAAAAAACAGCTTCTGGAAGCTGGTAACGGCCAATGTGCCCACTACACCGGTGATGGTGGAAAACCCGCTGGCTATGTGGCGTAAGACAAATGTATTTGAACGCGGCAACTGGCGTACACTGGGAGAAGAAGTGAAGCCGGCAGTACCGGCTACGCTAAGCTATGCCATGCCGGAAAATGCGCCGCCAAACCGCCTGGGCCTGGCGCAATGGCTGACAAACAAAAAGAACCCGCTGGTATCCCGCACTATGGTCAATCGCCTGTGGGAGCAGTTGTTTGGAACAGGCATAGTGGAAACGCTGGAAGATATGGGCACTCAGGGTATGCTGCCTACGCACCGCCGGCTGCTGGATTATCTGGCTTATGAATTTATGTACACAGATAAGTGGAGCATGAAGGCTATGATCAGGCGGATGGTGATGAGCGCCACTTACCGGCAGGACAGCAGGCTGACTGAAGAGCTGCGGGAAAAAGATTTATTCAACAGGTATTATGCCAGGGGCCCGCGTATACGCCTCAGCGCTGAACAATTGCGGGATCAGCACCTGGCTATCAGCGGTGTGCTGAGCACAAAAATGTATGGGCCCGGTGTCATGCCCTTTCAGCCGGAGGGGATATGGCTTTCGCCATATAATGGCGCCCGCTGGCAGCAAAGCAAAGGAGAGGACCAATACCGCCGTGCCGTATATACTTACTGGAAAAGAACCTCTCCCTATCCATCCATGATCAGCTTTGATGGCATACAGCGGGTGGTGTGCAATGCCCGGCGTATCCGTACCAACACACCGCTGCAGGCCCTTGTTACCCTCAATGATTCGGCTTATATTGATATGGCCCGCCATTTTGCAAAGCGTATAGAAAAAGAAGCAGCAGGCAGGCCTGCCGGGGAACAAATAGCGTATGGATACCGGCTCATGCTGTTCAGGGAAATGCCGCCGGCCAAACGGGAGGTATTT
>DAOLFO010000198.1:0-6217 GCA_035326305.1 Chitinophagaceae bacterium | reverse complement strand
ATGCTGAAAACCCTTTTGCTACAAGACCATTTCCTATTACCATGAATTTTTGTTTGTATGATTTATACGGCACTAATTTTTTCTGCAGCCTTCCGGGCTATATTGCCCCAGTAAAAATGAGCGTAGAAGCTATACGGAGTGGGCCCGGAGATATTTCCTGCAGTATGGAGTACAGCATCTGCAAACGCAGATGGGTTGTTGTTCTCCACAACAGATAGCTTTTTCCCCGTTACATCAGCTGGTACTCCAATAGCGCCTTCTTCATAAGACACTGCAGCGCACCCGGAGGCCAGCGCTTCCACCAGCTTTGTTTTGATGCCGCCGCCTTCACATACGGGATTAATAAAAATATCAGAGGCAGTGAAATACAAGTCTATGTCATCCACAAAGCCGGGATAAATGATATTATCATCTATATAGGCTTCTAAATTATGGTAGCTGATGGGTAGCCTGCTGCCGCAAATAAGTATTTTATAAGGGAAGGGAGCCTGTTTTAAGAGCAATGGATTTATTTTATGCAAAATTGAATCAAGACCCTGCTGATTGGGGGGATAGTTTAGTGTGCCATTAAACAGGAGCAGGAGATTGCCGGCAGCAATATTATGCTTTTGACAGAGCTTTTCTTTGGCGGCCGCTTTTTGCTCAGCAGAAGGAGGCGCCTGGCACTCAGTACCATAAGTAATTACAGCACATTTTTCCTGGCTGAGCTTATATTGTTTTATGGCATAGGCTTTATCTTCCTGCGATATAAAGAAGCTGAAGTCAGCCTTTTTATGTATCCACTTTTCATAACGGGCCATGATACGCCACCACCACTTTTTCGTTGATTTGAAACGCAGGGCTTCAATGTTATGTGAATGAACGATTAATTTTATTTTCAGGAATTTCTTTAAAAGAAAGGCCAGCCAGCCATAGTAAGGTTGCTCCAGCAGCAGGTGAGTGATGCCATCCCGCCGGAATTCCCGGCGCAGCCTGAAAAAATAGAAAGGGTTGATATACCTGAGCCTGCCGTTGCCTATTATCTTTTTTACTGTAAAGTTTTCGTGACCGCCCGGCACGTTATTGCTGGTAGTATAACAAATGACAGGATGATAGCGTGCCAGGTAGGTCAGGAATAAGTAAATACCTTTTTGCCCGCCCATTTTTGCAGGCATTACCTGGTATGATACAAGTGAAGCTACCCGGATCACACTATACAGTTTTCGTTTCGCCTTTCTTTCTCCGGGTATAAGCCCGCCAGCTCATAAAAATGCTTACCGCTAAAATGGCCAGTACGGTCAGTCCGCCGGCATAAGAAATAGCTTTAGCTTTTTTATACATAGCTGGTTCAAAAACGAAACGGATGCTATGCTGGCCTGCTGGCAGCATCATGCCGCGCAGCACATAATTTGTTTTTACATAATCAGCCTTTTTATCATCAACATATACGTTCCATCCCATTGGATAGTATACTTCGCTGAAAACGGCAAATTGCGGGGTATTGCTGTGATAGGCATAGTCCAGTGTGTCAGGTGTAAAGCTTGTAAGACGAATTGTTGCAGTGGAATCTGTCTGGGGCTGTGTAATGGCTGCAGCGAAAGATTGCTGTACGATGGCGGTGTCTTTCAGGCTGGTATTTCCAATAGCCTGTATTTCTGCCACATCATCCGGCACCACCTGTACCTGCTTCACCAGCCATACAGGCCCATATGCCTCGGGATTGGGCATCAGCACCTGCTGGCCATTTTGCGGATTCTGGGCAATAACATATTTCGTATTGAGCATATTCAATACCTGCTGATTACCCAGGCCGCCGGAGAGATATCTTTCAATCACATCCTGGTACAGGCGGAGCTTTGCGGGATGGTAACCGCCGATTGCCTTATGAAAAGGAGATACACGGTAGTCAGATGCGGAAAACCGGTCGGGGCCAGCATTGTATACCCGGTAGGAAATAGCGCTGTCCTTTAATATCTCATTGTCAATGGCTGTTTTGGTAAAGTTTTGTGCAAGCTGTTCATCCTTTGATTCATAGTTGTTTTCATTCAGGTATTTGCTGTCGATAACAATCAGGTCAATAAGGAGAACGGCAGCCAGTATTGCGGTAGCTGCCACAGCTTTTAGCTGATTTTTCATATATAACCAGATTACGGCTACAACGATAAATGCAAATCCGGCTGTACGGAGCACCTGGCCGCCAAACATGGCTTTTCTTTCTGCTTTCAGCCCGTTCAGAATGGCAGAAATGATATCATCATTAGCGCCCATGCTCTGAAACTGCATAGCGAGAAAGTTGTCAATAGAAGACCGGTAATCAAGTACCAGGTAAACAAGGCCGAGAAATAAAAGGAGCCCGCCTGATGTATAAAGAATCTTTTTAAAATTTAGCCGGAGATTTTCTTTGCTGTTTTTAGCAAAGAAAAATTCGTGCAAGGTTAGCACTGCTACAACCGGTAATACAGCCTGCAGCATTACCAGCGCCATGGAAGGCGCCCTGAATTTGTTATAAGCGGGAAGCGTTTCAAAGAGAAATACATTGAAGCCCGGAAAATATTTGCCCCATGACATAAGTATGCTTAAAACGGATACGGCCAGCAAAGCCCACCGCAATGGATGCTTAATCAATACGAACCCAAGTAAAGCAAGTATGCAAATAACTGCTCCCATATAAGCGGGACCGGCTGTGCTTTCCAGCCCTCCCCAGTAGCGGGGAAGTCCGCCTGCCACCTGGGCGGCATTAGCTTCGGGTATTCCTTTCTGAGTCAGGTGGCTTATCACCCGGGAACCATCTTCCAGTGCGGCGCTGCTGCTGCCTCCAAAGGCATTGGGCATAAGGGCAACCAGCGGTTCGGCTTTTGAAAAGCTATACTGAAAAGCGTAGGAAGTATCGAGACCTTTAGTGGCTTCTGTTTTCACACTATCGCCTGCAATGCTGATTGATTTTCCACCCCTGATAGTAGCTTTGGCATATTCTGCAGCCGTAAAGAAAGGGAAGCTGCAAGCGGCAATAGCAGCAATAGCAGCGATAGCTGTCAGTCCGAATGCAATAGCAAAATGCTTCCATTCCTTTTGCCGTATCCAGGTAATGACATACGCAATAGTGATAGCGGCGGCAATGATAAAAAGGTAATAGCTGATTTGTGGATGGTTGGAGCTGATTTGCATTACGGGGGCCAGTGTAGTCACTCCAAGGCCTGCCCAGTAACGTTTGGTATAGATAAGCAGCAACCCTGCAATGAGCAATGGCATATAAGCAATAGCCAGAATTTTGGTCATATGGCCTGCACTGATAATAACAGGATTGTAAGTTGAAAACGTATAGGCAAGGCCGCCAAGAATGCCTATAACAGGATGCAGCCCCAGCACTAAGCATAAAATATAAAAACAAAGGGCTGCAATAAAGAATTGATAAATCGGATCGGGGAGGCCGAAAGTAAACAGCTTTTGAAAGTCAGGCAAAGAAGATTCGCCACCCATAATGATCTGGTAATTGGGCATACCGCTAAATACATTTGGGTTCCACAATGGAAAATACCCATGCTGCTGATTATAATCAAAAGCATTCTGTGCCATTCCCTTCCAACCAAGTACATCGTGCTGGTTCAGCACATTACCTTCCAGTGCGGGGCGGCAAAAAAACAAGGCAACAACGAGAAAGATCAGCACGGCCACTACATGGGGCAGGGCTTTTTTTATAAAACTATTTTTCATGCTTGTGTATTTGATATATCCCGGCTATGTATTGTTTTTGATACGGGAAAGCGCAGGATGAAATAACATGCTGTATTTCAGCTTCCGGCTGACAAAATAATGCTATTTTACACGAAAATCACGGATGCGCTGGCTATTATTTTTATCAAGACTGGCCTTTATCTGCGGTATATTTTTCCTGCTGGCCCTGTCGATCCTGATCAGGGACTGGGCAAAGGATGATGCTATTACGTCCACTATTATCACCATTGGGTATGTGATGGGCGTGGTCATTGTTCCGGCTGTCAATATTTGCTACCTGGTGGTATTGTTTGCCAGGCGCAGGCTTACTCCTTATGTGCCCCTGTGGCTGGTGATTGCCAACCTGCTTTTCCTCTTTATTTTAGTGTTTTATATCTTTTACCTGAATGATCCATACTATCATCGGCAATAAGCCTGCCCGCCTTTTCTTTATACTGGGCGCATTTTTTCTTACCAATGCACTGGTGGCAGAGGTTATTGGCGTCAAAATATTTTCCCTCGAAAGATCGGCAGGGGCGGAGCCGCTGGCGCTGAATATTTTTGGCAACACCTTTTCTTTTAACCTCACAGCAGGTGTGCTGCTGTGGCCGGTAGTGTTTATCATGACGGATATTATTAACGAGTATTATGGCATGCGGGGTGTACGCTTTCTTTCCTTTCTTACGGCCGGCCTCATTGCATATACTTTTATCATGTTCCAGGGTGCTATTGGCCTGCACCCGGCTGATTTCTGGAAAGAAAACTATACAGCGCAGCAAATACCTGATGCGAATGTGGCTTACCGCGCCATCTTAGGACAGAGCTCCTGGATTATCATTGCATCGCTGGTAGCATTTCTCATCGGGCAGGTGCTGGATGTGTTTATTTTTCATAAAATAAAACAGGCTACCGGGGAGAAAATGGTTTGGCTGCGGGCCACGGGCTCTACCGTTGTATCGCAATTTGTGGACAGCTTCGTGGTGCTCTTTATCGCTTTTTACATAGGCCCGCGTATTTCTTCAGGGCAGGGGCAGCCCTGGTCGCTGGGGCTGGTGATGACTATTTGCACAGGCAATTATATTTACAAGTTTGTAGTGGCGGTGGTGCTTACGCCGGTTATCTACCTGGTGCGTTCAGTGATTGACAGGTACCTTGGCGCTGATGTGGCACGGGAAATGAAACTGGCTGCTATGCAAAAAAGGTAAGCGGCTAACGGTATTGCCCTTTTATCATTCCCGCCACTATTTTATCTATTGGCAGGGTGACGGATGCCGGTGAAAAATCTTCCCAGTTGATAAACCGGAATGTTTCCGTTTCTCCTGTGGCATGGTAGGCAGCCATTTGCTGCTCATCAAAATCAAACAGCTTGTCACGCAGCGGGACACGGATGGGCTCCAGGGCTTTTACATAATAATAAACAGCTATAATCTGGGAGTCGGGGCGGAATGCTGATAGCTGGAAAAAATCAGTGGTGTATAAATGAGCGCCGGTTTCCACTGCCAGGTTCATTTCTTCCTGGAACTCCCTGGCCAGGCAATCCCTTGTCCCTTCGCCAAACTCCATGCCGCCACCCGGAAATTTGGTATAGTAGCCGCCACGGATATATTCATCGCTTACCAGCACCTGTTTTTTGTCGTTGATGAGAATGCCATACACCCGCAGGTTCATGTGGTTCATATTTTTCAGAATAATTTTTTGCGGATAAAAAGCCACCCGATGATAACGGCAATGCCGAGCGACAGCAGCGCTACTATATAAAATGCGTACGGTGAATGTTCAAAGCCGCTGGGCACATTCATGCCAAATAAGCTGGCGATAAGCACCGGGAACGTGAGCACGATAGTGATAACGGATAAGCGCTTCAACACCTGGTTTTGATTGTTGGCAATGATGCTGGCAAATGCATCCAGCGAGCTGCTCAGGATATTGGCATAGATATTCGCCATCTCCAGCGCCTGTGAGTTGTCTACAATAAGATCTTCAAGCAATTCTTTTTCATCCTCATTTAATCCCAGGAAATTGGTACGGTCTATTTTCATCAGCACCAGTTCGTTGGAGCGCAGGGCGGTTACGAGGTACACCAGGCTTTTCTGGATGCGCATCAGTTGCAGCAACTGTTCATTCCGGCTGGCATCATAGAGGCGCTGCTCCAGTATATTGCGCCGCTGGTTTATTTCCTTCAGGTGCTCCATAAAGTTTTGGATGATCTTTTCAAAGATCTTCAGCACCATCATTTTTTTATTGTCGGCCTGCCTGTTTTGGAAAGTGTTCAGGAATTTTTTGATAGCCGGGTTTTCAAACGAGTTGACGGTAACGATCTGGTTGTGAGTAAGGATAATGCAAATAGGGATAGTGATGTAATACGCATCGCTTTCGTTGAAGGAATTATTTTCCGTGGGGGTTTTAATGACGATCAGCCGTACATTGTCTTCTTCTTCAAAGCGGCTTCTTTCATCAATATCAAGCGAGTCGATAAGGAAATCGAGCGGTATGTCCAGCTTTCCGGAAAGGTCAGAAAATTCTTCCT